>CBFCWR010000225.1:0-5434 GCA_965601575.1 uncultured Desulfofustis sp.
GCGCCTCGGTCTTTGTCGGATTTTACATCCTCCAGGGCGGCCAGGCCTTTATCACCGACACCATGCTCGGTCTCGGTCTGGGTTCCTACGGTATCCTCTTTCTGATGATGTTCCTGCTGGTCGTCCTCGGCATGTTTCTCGACTGGGTCGGAATCCTGCTGCTGGCCGTGCCGATCTTCGTGCCGATCGTCAAGTCGCTCACTTTCGACGGACTGTTCGGCTTGCCCGGACCAGACGCCAGCGATGTGGCACTGTGGTTCGGCGTACTCTATATCATCAACATGCAGATGTCGTTTCTGAGCCCGCCGTTCGGCTACGCCCTCTTCTACATCAGAGGAGTGACACCGCCGCATATCCAGATGTCGACTATCTTCAAGGCCTCGCTGGTCTTTCTGGTCATGCAGTGCATCGGGCTGGCCATGTGCGTATTATTCCCAGCGATCATCACCTATTTCCCCAAGCTCGTCTATGGCTGATTGAGCTTCGAAACATAGCTGTCCCATCATCAATGTGATGAAATTGCAGAGCCCTCCCGTTATAGTAGCGGGAGGGCTTTTCTATTGAGGGAGGATAGACATGCGAATCGTATTCATCGGCCAGGCGCCATTCGGCAGGGAATCCCTGGAAGCACTAATCAGTCAGGGAGAGAACGTGGTTGGGGTGATCACCGTAGAGGATGCACCGAATCAGAAATATCCCAACCCAGTCAAAGAGTGTGCGGTTGAACACTCGCTTGCCCTCTATCAGGCCAACTATCTTAAAAAGGCGGAAGCGGTGAATTGGGTCAGAGAGCTGAAACCGGATCTTTTGGTGCTGGGTTTTGTCACCTCTTTCGTACCGCTGGAGATGATTGAGCTGGCCACCCATGGCGGCATCAATTACCACCCGTCTCTGCTGCCCAAATTTCGAGGCGGCTCGGCCATTAACTGGGCGATCATCAACGGCGAGACCGAGACCGGAGTCACCATTCATTTCATCGACGAGGGTGTTGATACAGGTCCGATCCTGCTTCAGGAGAAGGTCGATATCACCCCTGACGATACGGTGAAGTCACTCTATTTCGGAAAACTTTACCCGCTTGGCATCAGAATGATTGCCGAAGCCGTCCGTCTGATCCGTGAAGGCAAGGCAATGCCGACGGACCAGGACGAATCTCTCGCCTCCTTCCAACCTGTCATCTCGACTTCGGATACGGTGATCGATTGGAAACAATCTACCGAGACGATTTACAACCTGATCCGAGGATCCAATCCCAGCCCCGGGGCGGTGACCAGACTCGGCGAGCAGACCTGTGCCTTGTATGATGCCACCCCCAGTGACCAGCAGGATACCCCCGGAACAGTCATCGAAATAGGACCAGATACATTCACGGTTGCCACCGGCGACGGGGCGATCGCCGTCAGCTCGGCAAAACCACCGGGGCAGAAAAAGCTCGCCGCCTCCGATTTCGTTACCAGCCTGAACCTCACGGTGGGCGACCAATTCACTTCCTAGTCTGACCATTAACAAGGATCTTTCATGCTTACATATTTTCTGATCTATGGCTGCCTGGGTGCGGTCGTCGGCATCCTGGCCGGCCTGCTCGGCGTAGGCGGCGGCCTGGTGATCGTACCGATGCTGGTGTTCGCCTTCGGAATGCAGGGAGTCTCGCCAGAAATCACCATGCACCTGGCCCTGGGCACCTCGCTGGCCAGCATCATGTTTACCTCCGTATCGTCCTTCATGGCCCACCATCGACGCGGCGCCGTACACTGGACCACCGTGCGGAGGATCGTCGTCGGCATCTTCACCGGCACTTTTATCGGCTCATGTTTCGCTTCGATTCTGTCCACCAATGTGCTCAAAGGATTCTTCATCGTATTTCTCTATTTCGTCTCTTTTCAGATGCTGACCAACAAGAAGCCCAAAGCATCCCGTGAACTGCCGGGGCTGGCGGGCATGTTCGCCGCCGGCAATATTATCGGCTTCGTTTCCAGCCTGGTCGGTATTGGCGGCGGTTCCCTGTCGGTACCTTTTATGGTCTGGTGCAACGTGGTCGTCCATCACGCCATCGGCACCTCGGCTGCAATCGGCCTGCCAATTGCCATCGCCGGCACCATCGGATATGTCTTCAACGGCTGGGGAAGCCCGGGCCTGCCGGAAATGTCAATCGGCTTCGTCTATCTGCCCGCCCTGTTCGGTATCGCCGCGATCAGCGTCCTGACCGCTCCCTTGGGTGTTAAACTGGCCCACAGCCTGCCGGTCGGAAAACTGAAAAAAATCTTTGCGGTGCTGCTTATCGTGGTTGCCACTAAAATGTTGTTCGATATCATCTAAGCCCGGAGATCAATCTACGGTTCCTTGGCGATACGGCAGGATCGTTTTGGTCTCTCACTATCCCTAGAAATGTTATGACGGTTCTCCATGCCGTTGATAGGTAATGATCCGACGCATGTTGCTCAATTGACACAACCTGAGCAGTAACGTGCGGCACAGCTAAAGGGGCGGGGAAAGGAATCGATCCAGGTCGTGATCGTTCCGCTCAGACGAAATAGCTCACTACCCAGACTATCAGACCAGCCAGGACCCAGCTCAGCGAGGCATTGAAATCGGCATTTGAATCCTCTCCGGATTGCGATGCTTTTGGGCCAGGACCAAGCGTATTGACAAACCTGTAGATGACTTTCGGGGTGTGGATGGCGCCACTCTTGCCGCCACCAAATAATCCTGGAGAAAAGATAACCAGTGGTATACCGCCGATTATAAAATAGACCAGCCCCAGTGAATCGTTTAACCTCGAAAACACAAACGAAACAAGCAGGCCTGCCAACAGGAGCAGTAGCGAGGAAAGTATGGCGGATATGATTATTTTAGCGGCCCTTCCAGTCATCGATCTTCTCCTCAGTAACGTATCACCAGGGTGATGTGTGACTCTTTCGGCGGCGACCGGATCTCATTTTAATGTAATGCGCAAAATCATCACCCCAGGCTGTTCATGGCTACTGGGGATATCAACGACCAAGGTGTTTCAATCTATCTAAGTCCCCCCAGGAATTTCTGGACCATATTCTTCTGGTATGATTCGAGGTAATTTTCCGGTTCTGTTCGAAAAATGATGTAAAAAAGTTCCCTGAGCCTACTCTCGTTGAGTCCCGTTACTGCGCAGAGTTCGAGAACCGATGGCGCTAATGCGGGTCGGGAATGCACCAGCCCCATTATGTCTTCCACTGCTTTTGCTCTCTTACTTCGATTTCTGTCGCACTGCTCTTGTTCTGAAGCGGCCAGGGTGATGAGCAGCAATCTGGCCACTTCCATTTTAACTTCCTGACCAATTGTTGCATGCTCACCCCTCTGTTTTCCATCAACAAGATAGTGGGTTAGACCAGTCAGATATTTTTGCAGATAACTCAACTGTGCGGATTCGCACAAGGCCATCCGGCCCTTAAAGCAATATTCTTCGAGGGGAGGCAAACCGATATTTTCAGAGACGCGTTGCAGGAAATCCTCAGTGAACGACAAGGTGAACTTATGCATGCCTGGCATGCTGACCGACTGAAGCTCGTTATTGTCCGGGTAGATTGTTATCGCGTTCAGCGGACAGGGGAGATACCTCCAGGTATTGGCAACTGAGTTGATGTGGTGGACGGAGAAATTAATCTTTCCTTTGGGCGCCGAACCCCGCTGGTGGAGATGGTTGGTAAAGTATGATTTGCTGAACAGAAAATCACTGTCGATGTACTGGGTAAATAGTGCGTGAAACGGCCCGGGGCTCAACTGGATGAAATCGATATCCCAGGTGGTCGCGTGTTCTGCAAGCAGTTCGTAAGAATCGAAAGCTCTGGTCTGCACCATTCCCAATTCAGAGTTCATGTGCCGGCACGCGGTGGTGATATGGTCTTTTGATATGAGTGGGTGGTTGACGTTTCGCTGTGGCCTGTTCGCCCCCCCTTAGTAATGCGCCACTCGATCCCGGAGTCTCAAGTGCTCCCATTATAACTGGCTAAAATCAAACTGCAATTTCTTGGTCGATAAAAAGCATACTTATTGACTCGGCAATTGTTCCTGGTGAAAATCGATTCACTTATTCAACTCGGTGTGGAGGTTTGGAAGGATGCGCATCACCAGGTCTTGATCACGCAGCCCTGGAACAGAGGTAAGATCGCCTTGGCTGACAAATAGAAATTGACAAACTTTACTCGATAATCTCGTTTATGAAGGCCAGCCGAATCATATCTGCAGGGGGCACCGACGACACCCCGTACCTTCTTCAGGTCAATCCGAAGCGACTCGACAGCCGTGCGTCCGGTTCTATATCGAGGCCGTTTATCTGGACGGTTGGGCTGCCGATATGGCGGTACTGCCTCGCCTCTTCCTGGGTGTGAATAAGGATGTGCTCACACTCTATCGCTATACCCAGATCTGACGCCGTCTGTGCGACACGTTTTATCGTTTCTTCCGCGCCGCCACAGCCTTCTATTGATAGGATTCTTACCTGCATCTAAGCTGTCCTTTGTCTGTTCCGCAGACTTTCAAATCTTAGTGTCGGAGGATGGACATGCAGTTGGTGAGGGATCAAAGATGACTCAAACAGGCTCCTCCGTTAACCATTAACAGGAAAGTCTATACGACACAATTTTATACGGTACGCAAAAGCTCCCGGCGAGTTATTGAATCAGGCAAAGACCCTGAGATGCGACTCAGTCTATAATCCTTTCAACTCTATTCACCTTCCGTTCCACCTCGCTTGCTTTATTGCCCGCCCTGTCGCCCGCATCTTCTACTTTGGTATCAACATTGCCTGCGGCCTGATCTACTTTGTTTTCTGCTCGATTGACTTTAGCCACAGGACCGCTGCATCCCTGCATACTGAAGCTCATTGCAGAGGCGATCATTAAAGCTGCACCAAGCATGATAATCCTGGAATAGAATCTCCTCGAAATCATTTTTCCATCTCCCTCACGATTAAAAAATCACTTGTGGATCGTACATTGCTCGCGTTCCGTCGCAGGTTCATTCAATGGTCACGGTAAAATCCAACTTGTCGGGCGGTACAACCTTGAACTTATTTTCACCGACCTTAAACAAGGTATTGCACTCCTTTCCTCCCCCCCTGAACCTCTCCCAACTGATACACAGCCTGTCATCTTCTGCCGCCCAGCTACCATAGTCAACGCCACCAGCGTGAGTAATTTTTGCACTTTTATCGGGCAACAATTCCACATTACCCTGTTCCATATTTCTCAGGGTCCAGCGCATGTTCACAGGTTTTGAGAATAGTGCATTCAGCTCTTGCGTGGTAACAGGTTGGTATCCTTCCTCTATCATCTGTTCCTTTACAGTCATACAGCCGGAAAGGAATATGAGAAAAATTAATACAATTAGTAGGTTAAGGGGTTTTGCGCGGTTGCTGTGGGATTTTTTCATTTTGCTCCTCCTGGGGTGCCCCATCTATCTT
>CBFCWR010000226.1:0-5434 GCA_965601575.1 uncultured Desulfofustis sp.
CCCACCAGTAAAACTGGTGGATTACGCGGTTATTTAACAGGTTTATTTTGATCTGAAATAATCACACTGGATTTGGCCAGATGGAATCAGCGAAGGGGGGGAAAAGTAGCAGGCCAGGCCGGCACCCAGGATACTAAGTGGAACTGTGTATAGAATCGCAGGTATCCCGTCTGGTAACGGTTGAATGCTATTGTGGTCTGTAGATGACTACGAGGGTTGTGGCGGGCCCTCCAAGGCCCCGGTAGCCGTGGGGGACAATGGAGTCAAAATAGAGACTGTCGCCTTCTTCCAGGATGACGCTCTCTTCCCCATAACAGAACTCCAGGCGACCCTGGAGCACGTAGAGAAACTCTTCGCCGCGGTGATTGTTGAAGACAATATCACTGGCCTCCCGCTTCTCCATCTCGACGATGAAAGGCTCCATCATTTTATCAATTTTGGGATAGGCGAGAGGTTCATACTGATAGCCTATGTGTGAAATATGCGGCCCTTTGGCGACCCCGTATCGGTCTTCCCTGCGGACCACGATCATCTTTCGTTCCTGGGGTGATTCCTGGAAAAAATAGCCGATGGGAACCCCCAGGGCGGTGGCGATCTTGAGCAGGGTGGCAATGGGTGGCGTCACCAGATTGTTCTCAATCTGGGACAGATTCGGTTTGGACAGGCCGGTAAGATCGGCCAGGTCCTGCAAGGTCAGGCTGCGCGTGGTTCGAAGTTTTCTTACCTGATTGCCAAGGTCAAGCAAGGCGAGAGCTTCTTTCATATCGCTGGTGCAGGTGATTGATCAACGACTGACAACTATTGTGCTGTTCGGATCAACTATACAATCATCATCAATCCGAATCACCCCTTTCTTTTTGCCTGACTTGACATCGTAAAAACAGGTAAGAACAATTCACCCAGATCCTGCGAACCTGGTGATCTGAGCCTGCGTGATAACAGCTCAGAGGGAGATCAACAGGTGGTGACGACCTTGCTGCCGTCATCACGAACGATTACTTTGAACGGCATGCTCAATTCGTACGATCTGTTGTTGACACGTTGGGCATCATGGAATCGGTTCTCGACCCTGTCATCGAGGTCGTCGGCCAGGTCTTGGTTGCCGGCGAATATTTCAGGACTTATTTCTGCGAGAACCTTGCCCTGATCAATCTCGATTTCCCCCCCTTCAAAAGAGATGGTAATCGGGCCCTCGAAATAATTTTCCGGCGTATATACCCATTCCAGATGTATGGAGACAATTTTGCTCATACGCGATTTTCCTGCCTTAAAAGCTTGTTCCTGCGAACACAGCCCTCCTTTCTACAAGGCTTTTGCGGGAAGGTAAAGACAATTCTCAGCAAACCACGCAGTAGTACTATGATATCAAACGAAATTTGGGACATCCTTCTTGAATTTCTGGAGCCGCTATAATATGATTCTGTTAGTCAATTTTTTTCTCCCGCTCCATATTTTCATATACGTTGGCCATGCCGCCTGAAGAAGAAACCAGATTATTCGACCAGTTAAAGGCTCGGATAGAGGAACATAATCAGAAAGACCGTCAGGCGGTGATTCGCGCCAAGGAAGAACGGGACAAATGGCTGCTGGTCAGAAGTAAAGCCAAGGATAAAAACCGTTCCAATTCCGAGTATTAGCCAATTTCATTATTAACTCAGTCTTTCTCCTCCGTGGGTGGTGTGACTTCGGTTGCATCACCCATTTTTTTTGGCTCCAGGGCCTCTAAATGCAAAATTATTGTCGCCCCCGGCAAAGCCACATCGCATAAAATACTTATTTTAATCCATAAAATTACATTACCACTCGTCAGAAGAAAGGTTGATATGGCAGAATTACCCAGATCTTCTGACACCGCTGAATCCCGGTCTGCTCATTGTGGCAGACTCGGGATTCAGTTCATGAAAACTCATGTGGTTCCTGGCTGAGCACCCCCTTACCCTCTCTTTATTTATCTCCCTTCTCTGCGATCAACGTTTCGCCAGGGTATCCAGGGTCCCAGCCTGTCGGATTGATCAGCGCCGGCCGTGCTGTCTGCGGAGATATTTATGGACTGGTATTCGACACCATTTTTATGTTATTCCATGGGGTATGAATAGCTAATCTTCTTCTCAAGGGGCTTTCTCATGCACATCTATGATGTTGTTGTAATCGGTACGGGAACCAGTGGTCAGACCGCAGCCATGGAACTTGCGGTAGAAGGGTTCAGCGTCGCTATTGTTGAACAAAGCGATACCCCTGGTGGCGTCTGCGCCCTGCATGGCTGTCAGGCAAAAAAGTACTTCTACGAAGTAGCCGAGCTGGCTGCAAAAGCCACTCATCTTGAAGGTCTGGGTATCTCCGAGCCGCCCCGGGTGAGCTGGGCCCAGATTGCCGCAGCCAAAAACAGGTTTACCTCCGCTGTGCCCGAAAATACCGTGGCCAGTTTGACCGGTAACAATATCAGCTTCGTTTCCGGCACTGCATCCTTTGTAAACTCTCATCGCATAAAAGTCGGTGATGATTATCTGGAAGCCGAATTCTTCATTATCGCCACCGGTGCCGAACCCCTGCGATTGCCCATGGCCGGAAACGAACACCTGCTGACCAGTAACGACTTTCTGGCGCTTGAGGAACTTCCGTCTCGTCTTGTTTTTGTGGGCGGCGGTTTTATCTCCTTCGAGTTTGCTCATTATGCCGCACGGCTGGTGGATGGTCCCAAGGAAATCGTCATACTCGAGGCGCTGGATCGTCCGCTGGGCCCATTTGACGGAGATATGGTTCGGCAACTTATGACCTCCTCCGCCGATGACGGAATCAAGATTCGATGTGAAGCACACATTTCGGCAATAGAGAAAACAGCTGCCGGTTTCACCGTGCGCCTGGATGACGGCGAGCTGGTGTGTGGTGATCTGGTAATCAACGGCGCCGGCCGGGCGGCGGCTCTCAATGCCCTGCACCTTGAGAACGCCGGAGTGGAATTTTCGCGCGCTGGTATCTCCGTCGACAGGGGTATGAGAAGTTCGGTGGCGACAATATTCGCCGTGGGTGACTGTGCAGATACTCTTATGCTGGCCCGAGTAGCCGATCGGGAAGCGCTGGTGGCGGTGCACAACATCATTTCAGCCAAACAAGGAGGCGAACAGGAGCTGATCAGCTACGATGCGGCTCCGGCCGTGCTCTTTACCTATCCGCAATTGGCCATGGTCGGCAAGACCGAGGAGCAGCTAAAAGCCGAGAATATCCGCTACTGGAAAAGCATGGATAGCAATCTCGGCTGGCCGACCTATCGTAGGATCGGGTTGCGCCACGCCGCCTTTAAAATACTGGTGGATGAAAATGATCTTATTCTCGGCGCCCACATCCTCTCCGACAAAGCCACCGGACTGATCAACACCTTTCGGTTGGCAATGCTCCATGGCATCGATATCAGAAAACTTCACCGCGATGCCATCATGAGCCCTTATCCTTCCAGGGAAAGTGACATGCTCTATATGCTCGCCCCCCTGGTCGAGTGATCCGCCGGAAGACTCATGGGCCTGGGTTAACCTGCTGACATGCCAAGCCCAAAGGCCGGCGCCCCGAATCTAGTCGTATTTTCAAGGGTTGAGATAACCTCCTGGCCACGGGGCTTGCGGGCTAGTTGCCTTCCAGCGTAAGCAGAAACGATCTGAGATTTTTCTTGGTGTTGGCAAGTCCCAGTTTCTGCCTCAGCCGTTTCCGATGAAAATCCACCCCTGCCACGGACAGCGACATTATATCGGCAATTTCTTTGCTTGAACGGCCATTGCGCACCAGGTTCGCCACTTCTATTTCCTGAGGAGTAAGAAGCAGACCCAGAGTAGAGAGGGTCCTTAAAAACGGGGAGATGATATCTCTGAGATTGTTATCGGCAATTTCAGCCAGCGTCCGATGCTTGTCAGACAGTTTTCCCTGCAGAAGCTTTTCGATATAAGGCAGTACCAGCCGATCGACGTTATTGTAAACCGTTTCCTCCAGTCTGGTTCTGTCTTCATCGCGTTGCCTCAGCAGCACCCGCAAGGCCGTGTTGGTCTCTTCCAGTTTCTCTCTCTCCTGGAGCAACTCCACCTCCTTCTCTTTAAGCGCCTCCTGCATCTCCATTATCGGTGTAATATTTTCGTGGGTGACGATTGCTTTGGCCTTCTGCTCTTCCTGCAAAGGGACCACCCGGACGACGAACCAGCGCTTTTGCTCGGGTGAGTGGCAGGGATAATGAGTCATGAACTCCTGAAGCCCTCCCGTCAGTACGCCATGAATTCCTTGAGCTACCTCTTTCACGTCTGCTCCATCTTCACTTTGCCCCTCGGTACCCACTTCGCAGATATTGAGATAGTTGGTTCCAACGCTCTGAAAAGTCTGATCCATATCGTTTTCTTTGGCGAATTGATCCCAGGCCCGGTTTGTTTCAAGAATCACCCCTTGCTTATCGATGATCGCCACATGTGCGGAAATCGAATTGACCACTTCCCTATATAAATTGGCTGCCACCATGGGGCACCTCCACGATAATAGTTTTAACTATCAATAATACATCATTTGTCTTTGATTGTGTCAACTATAAACAGGGTTATTTTCATAGTAAACGATGGAAAAGCCATCTCTTTATATAGCCATTCACGGGAGCCAGAATATGAAAGGCGGTATTGAATCACTCACTTGGATACGGGATAAGAATGGAAAGGAGTATGTATGCTCTCTGGAAGAAACTTCTAAAAATCTCTACGAGGATCTAAGCGAAGAAGAAAAAAGACGCTGTACTGACGTAAACCAAATAGTTGGTACGGAACGCTGGTAATCACAAACTCCTCCCTGTTCCCTACGGTCCCCAATTAACGTGGGGAACACCAACCCCCTGGAGCATCATCCTAGATGATGCTCCATCCATTTGGTCTAAGCGAAACCTGCTTGATCAGCAGATTATTTTACGTTTTTGCTAATTACTGCATGGACCTCTAGTTGATCAGGACCTATTGTTAATCTAGTCGGTGCTTTTCTTGCCGATTCCCCACCTTATCAACCTTTTACGGAGGGTCGCCATGTCAGAAAGTGTCTACAAGATTATCGAAATGGTTGGTTCAAGCCCCGTTTCCTGGGAGGAAGCAGCTCAAAATGCGATAAAATCAGCAGGATTAAGCCTGCGGGATCTACGCATCGCCGAGGTGGTCAAATTAGATATCGTCATTGAGGACGGGAAACCGGCAATCTATAGAGCCCGGGTAAATCTGTCGTTTAAGATTCTTTCCGACTGACGGAACAGAAATATCGAACTATCAGCTCACGGGAACTTCTGGGTGTAAAAGGTGTGATCGCCCGCTCCCGTGAGAGATATCATGCACATCACTATTTCTGAACGGACCAGTGTGGTACCGAGCGGAACTGAGAGAATTCGTGTGTCTTTGCAGCGACGATGAACACTCCCACAAGGCTGAATGAACAC
>CBFCWR010000227.1:0-5413 GCA_965601575.1 uncultured Desulfofustis sp.
AAATTTCGAGCATAACGCAGAGTTTGGGCGAAAAGATCGTTTTGCAAATGGCTCTGTCCGATAGTCGATTATGGTTTGGGCTTGTCTTACGTGTGATGGAGCCGGGGGCGGCAGACTCGAAACTCGCTGCCTGAGGATGTAGAATCAAGGACTTTGCCTTGGGCGAGAGTGAGCAATACCGAGAAGCGGGGGGTGCCAAAGTGTGGGGAGATTACTCTGGGGAGTTTACTACAGGGAGTTTACTACGGGGATCAGCAGCAGCTGTCCTGCATGGGCAGTCCGGCCACCAGAAAGGCCTGATGTATGCCGCCGGGGAAAAGCGTATGGAAATACTTTACCGTCCCCTTTTCTTTTGCAAAACTGTGCGCCAGATTCGAGGTTACCATTCTGATCACCGGATGGCGTTTATCCCGGCGGTATGATTCTCTTAAAAACTCGATGACTGCCAGGTGTTCTCGGTGCAGTTCCAGTTTCGCCTTCTCGGCCAGAAAGTCCCTCAACTGCTCATCCCAGGTACTGAAATCTATCAGATAATAGCAATCGTTGACGAGGTAGGTCTTGTCCGTCAATCGTATTTCTCTTCTTATCTCTGGGTTGAAACAGGCTTCCATCCGGGATTGCGAGCCTCCAGGAAACAATTCTTACCTATCTGAGTATTGTACCATCAAATCAGTCGAGGGGAATTGCTCAAGAATAGAGCCAGAGAAAAAAGATCGGGGCCAGGAAACCGATGCCGACCAGCCACTTTCCCCTGCCGGACAGCCCCTTTCTGCCTTTCAAGATCAGGATACCGCTGATCGCCAGAACGCCGAGGCAGGCAGCATAAAGATCGGCGAACCAGGTCCACAGTTTCTTGGGGTGATTGAGGTGCAGAAAATTGGCCTCGTAGAGCAGCGGCCGTTTGTTTGATTTTTCCTGAAATACGGTTTCGCTGGCGAGATCAACGGTGAGATTGTTGTTGACGACAAATATCTTCAGCGTCTGACCATCCTGCCGATAGATATTCTTCAACTCGCCGGTTTCATCGAGTTGCTCGAGCACGGCTGCGGCCAGCGCCTGGTTGTCCGCGGAATCAACAGAAGACAGGTCGACTGCGGCCGTGCTTTTCTCGATCTTGTAGGTGGGATTCCAGTCCTGTATGTGATTGACTGCGACACCTGAGATCACATAGAGAATGGTAAGGCCGAAACAGAGATAGCCGAGGTCTCGATGAATAATGATATTCCACTTTCGCCATTTCATCAGTTCACGCTCTATCCTTCTATTTCGGCTCCCAATCCTCGGAGTCTGATCAGTCTCTCCTCTTTGACCGTGGAAGGATCAAAGGGCTGGCCCTTTTCCTCGGCCAGATGCTCAAGATATTTGATCATGTCCTCACGGGACAGTTTGAGCTCTTCGACAACGCCCTCGACGACCCCCATACGACCCGAAGCGCTCATCGGGAAGACAATCTCACCGTCGGTCACCTTGACCTGAATTTTTTCACCCTGACGATCGCTGGCTACGTATACCCAGCATCCCCGCTTGGCGCAGACTTCGATGATCATGCCCTCGATCCTGACCGTCTTACCCAGGTACTCATCCGGATTTTCGAGGATAGCCGATACCGGTGTGGGCTCGGTGAGCGTCACCCCGTTTCCATAGATATCGCTTTTCGCCTGAACAGACACGGCGCACCCAACACACAACAAGGCGATATAGATAATGATTCGTTTCAAAAGAACCTCCTGTAGATAAATTGACTCACACACAGACGTCTGGGCGGATCCCTGGACCAAGGTCCTGGAGATCCGCCCAGATTGTTTGGGAAACAGGCGTCAAAAACCACTGACGCCTGTCGGGTGACTTATTCCTTTTCGCTGATTTCGTAACTGCCGCTGTCGGACACCTCAATATTGGCGTCCAGGAATTTGGCTTTGTAGCCCTTTTCCTTCAGTGCCACGTAGGCCATTTCCGCCCTGATTCCGGTGCTGCAGTGAATAAAGACCTCTTTATCCTTGGGAATTTCATCGAGCCTATCGACTACTTCCTCGGCAGGAATGGCGATGGCGCTGGCAATTTTGCCAGCCTCGGTCTCATCGTCGGTGCGCACGTCAAGGATAACCACATCGGTGGTCTTGCTCTCCAGTGCCTTGGCAAAGGAGGCGATGTCGACCGAGCCGGCCTTGGGCTTGGGAACATAGACGATCTCTGTGGCAGTATCACCTGTTGCCAATGGCAGATCAGCTTTCTGCCAGCCGTCAAAACCGTCGATCAGCACAGTGGTGTTCATGTAGCCCCAATCACGCACAACCGAAAAATTCTCGAGCGCAGACTGGGTATCGGCACCGTAAAGTACGATGGGAGCATTTTTAATCGAGGGGAAGCGTTCCTTGGCATCAGCAAGCTGATCGGCAGGAATAGATACTGCTCCTTCGATATGGGCCGCTTTGGCGCTTTCACCATCTCTGAGATCGATCAGCACTACCGGAGTCTCGGTCTCCATCATGGTCTTCAGAGACTTGGAATTGGAGTAAAGCGGCTTCTTCGCTTTTTTCCAGGCCGGCATACCATCGAGGAATACCCTGATGTTGGTGTAACCGAGTTTTTCCGCCCGCCGGGCAGAAGAAGGACTCAGTTGTCAGGTAGGCCCTCCGCAGTAGAAGACGAGGAGATTGTCTTTGTTCTTCGGGAGTTTGTCCAGATTCTTGTCGAACTGGGCATCATAGATCGAAATGGCCCCGGGGATATGCCCCTGGACGAATAGTTTTCCAGGACGGGCATCGACAATGGTGAAATTGCCCTTCTCGGGACCCTGTTCGATCAGCGGTGCAAGTTCGTCGACCTTGATCAGTAGGGCCGGGTCGAGCTGGGCCGGCTGCTTGACATCGACCGCTTCGGCGTAAAGAGCGCCATCTTCCTCGTAATAGGTGATGAGGACCTCTTTACCGGCCTTGATTTTGTTCATCGCCTCGGCGCCGGAAAGATCAGTATCCTCATCGAAATTGACCAGCCACGATGCTGCGCCGGTGTCGACTTTAATGGTTTCCGCCTTCATCGACACACTGCCAAGTCTTCCGCGAATACCATTGTCCGCCGTGTCCGCATGACATTGCATGCAGGGCTTCAGGACCTTGGGCTTGGCCCCTTCCGCCATCATGGTTCCGGGAACCATGAGCAGCATGGCACCACTCAAGCCGAGAGCCGCCATCATCATTTTTCTGCTCAACATCTGATAACCTCCATTACTATCGTTTGACTTCTGTGGCTGCCTCACGTGCACCACACTTCAACAGATTATTTCGTTCACCTCAATTGGCCGGTGATGGTAATAGCCTTATTTTGCAGGGCCGTTGTCCTGACACATTGACGCTGTATACTTCGCTGTGGTACCTGCCGAAGCATTTTATTATATTACTGATTAATTTCAAGCTTAAACTTCCCTCCATCCCGCTGTCAGGGGGTTTCGCAAGACTTCGCCACTTCATGACTAAGTAACTGATACTCCGTGGCAATATTACGATGTGGTATTGTGCTGTGAAACCAGCGCGTGTATAGTGAAGTTAAGTACTACAAAATGAGAATCCCAGACGCAGCATGTCTCAGAAGGGAGGCGATCATGGCCGAAGCAGTCCCTGAAAAAAAATCTTCATATCTCATCTGTTTTTTGCTGCTGGTGCTCCTCTTCTGGTTCACCCCGAGTCTTTTTGCTCTTCCGTCCCCTACAAAAGATGTACTTTCAAACCACCACGATCTGTATGCTCATTTTCACCAGGAACCGTCCCCCGAGCCGTTGCACAAGCCGGTAGAGGTGAAAGAAAAGGAAACACTTCGCCTCGATGTCACAGGCGCCAGTCTCTCCTGCACGGAAGATGACTGCAGCCATCATCGCGGCTGCAACCTGGAAATCGCCTATCGGTTGTCTGCCAAGATGCAGCAGGATCTCGATGTGGGCACCCAGGTGGTCTGCGAGGCCGTACTCGATTATACCACCAGCCACGGCTACCATCTGAAAAGCGAGCGATGCTCATCTCCGGCCGCCCATATCCTGCACTACAATGATCGGGTCGATTCGACTCTCGTGGTCGAATTTCAGTTCAGCCCCTACGAACAGGTTATCGACGCCGAGGTTGGCGCCATCCAGTGCCACCTGAAGAAGACCGAGATTATTTTCGGCTCAGCGAATTACCCCTGACCTGCCCACCCCAACAGGCTCCTTTTGTCCGGCAGTCGCTCTCTGGCTGCACAATCACCGAAACATCAGAACCCCTGGAGAGTGAGGACCTCTCACACCCGCCATCCCGAGACAAAATAAACGAAGCCCAGAGTAAGCGAACGTATGTGCCTACGGAAGCGATCATCTCTGCCGACATAAATCTCTCAATCCTCCCAGCTTGTTAATAAAGAGTCTTGATCATTTACTTTTCTCTTACTATCTATATATGCTCGAAAACATTTTATAAGTCGCTGCTTCCATAAACCAGATCATGGATTTTCTACAGTCCGGACACCCGGTCTCCGAATAACCACAAGAGGGATGAGATGACATACACTGCCGAAACCACACGCTACGACACAATGACCTACAGCTATTGCGGTAACAGCGGGTTGAAATTACCAAAAATCTCTTTCGGGCTGTGGCACAACTTCGGACACGATTTCAACGAACAGACGTCACGAGATATCTGTCGCAAGGCTTTCGATCTGGGGATCACCCATTTTGACCTGGCCAACAATTACGGTCCTCCGCCCGGGTCGGCCGAGACCTTTTTCGGTCGCATGTTGAAGGGGGACTTCGCGCCTTTCCGTGATGAAATGGTAATTTCCACAAAAGCGGGCTATCTGATGTGGCCCGGTCCCTATGGAGACTGGGGCAGCCGCAAGTATCTCATCTCGAGCCTGGACCAGAGTCTGAAAAGAATGGGACTGGACTACGTTGATATTTTCTATTCCCACCGTTTCGATCCCAACACCCCGCTGGAGGAGACCATGGGTGCCCTGGATTCCGTTGTCAGACAGGGAAAGGCGCTGTATGTGGGGTTGTCGTCGTACAACTCGAAAAGAACCCGTCAGGCGGTCAAAATTCTCAACGATCTGGGCACCCCCTGCCTGATTCATCAGCCGAGTTATTCCATGTTGAATCGCTGGATTGAAGATGACGGCCTGCTCGATACCCTGGAAGATCTGGGCATCGGTTCCATCACCTTTTCCCCCTTGGCACAGGGGCTGCTCACCAATAAATATCTCGACGGCGTTCCTGAGGGAAGCAGGGCCACGCAGGGCAAAACGATTCGGGAGGGCCACCTGTCGGAGGATAACCTCACTCGCATTCGAGGCTTGCATGAGATAGCCACCCGACGCGGGCAGTCTCTTGCCCAAATGGCCATTGCCTGGGTATTGCGCGGCAACCGGGTTACCACCGCCCTGATCGGCG
>CBFCWR010000228.1:0-5357 GCA_965601575.1 uncultured Desulfofustis sp.
TCCCGACAACTGGGCTGAAGCCAACAAGAAATTTACCGACCTGGATAATTTAGAAAAGCAGGCGCGGCGCAGCTACCGAACCAACGTGGACCAGGCCTATGAAACGATAGCGAAGTTACGGGCAGTCCTGGATGGGGCCGGGGATCTAGGAGCTCTTGAATCCCAGCTGGCAGAACTCCAGGAGACCGTTGTCAGCACTCCCCCCGAGGAAGCGATGGCCCTGATAAGAAAAACGGAGCAGGCCCTTGGCGCTGTGAGCGGCACCAGCCCAATAAAGACCAAACTCTCCAGGGCGCGGCGGGCCCTCAGAGGCAATAATCCCGATCCTGAAAAAGCGCTCGTAGAACTCGGAGAAGGGGTGCGGATTTTCAATTCGGAAATCGAATGGCGCAGCCTCGCAGCAGCGGAACTCGCTCCTGCGCTGGCAAGCTATGACGAAGCCGTCAAGAATTCCATTGGCCTGCGCTTGCAGCGGCGCTTGACGCCGGAGCAGATAAAGGCAGTGGCGAGTTGTCAGTCGGTGCACCGGGACCGTTCTCTGCAATTCTGAGTCCTCTCACCTGATTGCAGGTTCTCCCGCTATGGGCAGATCTGCGAAAATCCAGAGACACACCCCGCTGGATCGGGATTCAGCGGGTGCGCCTAAAGTAATTGCAATTTAGCTTAAGTTTCTTAAGTTATACCCTTCATCTGCGGAATCCATTGCACCATGACGGTTCCGGCGCCATTCGTTTCAACCTGGAGGTGTGAAAAGGATCATGGCACGAGCCATAGAAATCTACGACACGACATTAAGAGATGGTACCCAGGCCGAGAATTTCAATCTCTCAGTCGATGACAAGGTGCGCATCACCCACGCGCTCGACGACCTCGGTGTCGATTATATCGAGGGCGGTTGGCCCGGCTCCAATCCCATGTCGGTTGAATACTTCAAAAAAATTCGAGGGGTACCGCTCAACCATGCACGAATCACTTCATTCGGGTCCACCCGCCGGATAAACAACAGCGCCGATAAGGACAGTAATCTCCAGGCAATGCTTCAGTCGGAGACGCCGGTCATCACTATCTTCGGGAAAAGTTGGGATGTACATGTCAGCGACGCCTTGAAAATCACCCTCGAGCAGAATCTGGAAATTATCGAAGACACTCTGCAATACCTTAAAAGCCGGGTCGACGAGGTGATCTATGACGCCGAACACTTTTTCGACGGTTTTAAAAATAATCGGGAATATGCCCTGACCACCCTCGATCAAGCAGTAAAAGGCGGCGCTGAAACGCTGGTATTGTGCGACACCAATGGCGGTACGCTGCCCCATGAGATTCCCGAGATCATAGAGACGGTCAGGCACAGATACGCCAAGGCCAACACACCGATCAAACTCGGAATTCACACGCATAACGATTCAGAAACAGGGGTGGCCAACGCCCTGATCGGTCTCGATCACGGTATCGATCATGTCCAGGGTACCATAAACGGCTTCGGTGAGAGATGCGGCAACGCCAACCTGACCTCGATCCTTCCCGCCATGATTTTCAAGATGGGGCTCGAATGTCAGGCCAAGGAGCATATCGAAAACCTATACCCCACTTCCCGGCTGGTGAACGAGATGGCGAATTTGCGTCACAATCGCTATCAGCCCTATGTGGGGGATTCCGCCTTTGCCCACAAGGGTGGGATTCACGTCAGCGCCGTCAAGCGCAACCCTCTTACCTACGAACATATCGAACCGGAAAAAGTAGGCAACCACAGAAGGATCCTGATTTCCGACCAGTCGGGCCGCTCCAACATCCTGCATAAAGCGGAGAAATGGGGCATTAAACTCCGACCCGACGACCCGCTGCTCGCTTCCATCATGAACGACTTGAAAGATAAAGAAAATCAGGGCTATCAATACGAGGCGGCAGAAGCCAGCTTCGAGCTTCTGATGCGCAATGCCCTGGGTATTCAACGCAAATTTTTCAGGGTCGACGGTTTCCGGGTGATGAACAACAAATACCGGATGGACCGCCCCCCCCTGACCGAAGCAACGATCAGGCTCTATGTCGGGGGACACGAAGTGCACACCGCCTCCATGGGGGATGGCCCGGTGAACGCTCTGGACCGCTCCCTGCGCAAGGCCCTGACCAGGTTTTACCCGATTCTCGAGGAAATGGAGCTCACCGATTACAAAGTGCGCGTGCTTTCCGGTGAATACGGAACCGAGGCCAAAGTACGAGTGCTGATCGAGAGCACCGACGGCAAATGCCAATGGCGGACCGTGGGGGTCTCGATCAACATTATCGAAGCCAGTTGGCAGGCCATGATCGACAGCGTCAACTATAAATTGATGAAAGAGGAAAACGGCTCCGGAGATTGATTCGGTCCGCCAGTTTTCCACTCCCCCCCTGACATGGATAAAGTTTTTCTGTCACTCGCCCTGATTATCAGTGGCCTGACGCTGGGTTATGTGATTCAGAACCTGGATCGCAAAGAGATTATATCTCTGCCCATACCGATTGTCGCGCTGCGCAAGACCTTGCAGAAAATGGGATTGCTCTTTTTCATGCCCATCTCTTTTCTCGGCGCGGTCTGGATTGTCTCCTTCGAAAATGTCAGGGTCGTTCTTTTACCGGTGGTAGGTCTGTTTTCCCTGCTCTTCGGCGGTATGCTGGGCCTTGCGTTGGCGGTGGCGCTCAGGAGGAAAAACAAGGACAAGGCCGTACTCTACTGCTGCGGCGCCTTTACCAATATCGGATCGGTGGGCTCACTGGTCTGCTTCTTTTTCTTTGGCGAGGCGGGATTCGCCCTGGCAGCGCTCTATAAGATGTTCGAGGATATCAGTTACTACACCATCGGTTTTCCACTTGTTCGTTTTCTTAGTGGCTCCGAAGAACAGAAGCAGTCCACCCTGAAGCGTCTGCTCGGCGTCATCTCCGACCCTTTCGTTGCGGCGGCGTTCACCGCCTTTTTCCTCGGTCTATTCCTGAATCTGTCTGGTATCCCAAGACCACCTTTTTTTGAAACCATAACCGGACTGTTCGTACCGCTGGGCACCTTTATTCTGCTGGTCTCCATCGGGCTGGGCATGAAATTTTCCAGTGTTTCCGACTACATCCCCGAATCAGCCGTGATCTCTCTGGTCAAATTCGCCGCAGTGCCGCTTTTCGGTTGTACGCTGGCCTATCTGTTCAACCTTCATCTGTTGAGCGATGGACTGGTTTTCAAGGTGGTACTGGTTCTCACCTCGATGCCGGTGGCCTTCAACGCCCTGGTGGCCGCCTCGATCTTCGATCTCGATCTGGACATGGCCAACTCCTGCTGGCTGGTTACCACTCTTGGGCTGATCATCGTACTGCCGTGGCTCTACTTTCTCCTCTCATCTTCACTTCTTCCTCTCTAGTCCGACGTTCGCGGAAAAACAAGCCCCCCTGGACGCAAGTCGCTACAGCCTGCTGTCACGCAGCCCGTCCCAACCCATGAACCTGATGCGGCGGCGACGCCAATAAAGCCTATAGCAAAAAGTCATGTGGTGATGACCTGATTATTTGCTGTTTTAGTTTTTAGTTAAATTATTGCATTCTCATCTCATCCTGTTATAATTTGCCCCTCAAAAGGAGACAGTCATGAAACTTAATCGCAGAAAATTTATATCTGGCAGCGCCGCCGTCGGAGCCCTGACCTTTCTACCACACGTTCAGGCTCACGCAGCTATTCGGGAAGATTCATACGCAACCCTGATCGACCTGACCAAATGCGACGGCTGCGCAGGCAAGGAGCAACCGCTCTGCATCGTCGCCTGCCGCCAGGGCAGAGAAAAAGACTTTCCCAACCCTGCACCCGAGCAGCTGCGCGATTACTGGCCGCAGAAGAAACATGAGGACTGGTCGGATAAACGCGCTATCTCCGATCGCTTCACCCCTTACAACTGGATCTTTGTCCAGCGCCTGGAAATCGATGGTAGATATGTTGCCATACCACGGCGTTGCATGCATTGCGATAATCCGCCCTGTGCCAAGCTCTGCCCGTTCGGCGTGAAGCACAAAACGGCAGAAGGGCCGGTCTACATCGATCACAATCTCTGCTTCGGCGGTGCCAAGTGCCGCAGCGTCTGCCCCTGGTCTGTTCCCCAGCGCCAGGCAGGGGTCGGCTTATACACACTGTGGCAGAAATTTATGCCGGTCGGCGGCGGGGTTATGTACAAGTGCGATCTGTGCCGTGAACGGCTGGCTGCTCAGGAAAAACCATTCTGCATCGAAGCCTGCCCGAAAGAGGCAATGAAAATCGGTACAAGAGAGGAGATCTTCAGAGAAGCCGAAGAACTCAAACAACGCTACCAGGGAGACATTTACGGCATGGTTGAAAATGGCGGGACTTCGACTCTCTACGTTTCAGATATCGAATTTGCCAGGCTCGACAGCGCACTTGTTGCCCAATCTGAGGATGGCAAAAAGACGACGAGGCTTCATAACATGACGAATATGCTGGAAAAACAGAAAAACTGGGCACTTCTCAGTGTCGTTTCACCAGCTCTCGGGCTTCTCGCTGCCCTGGGCCTTTCCGGAAAGAAATCAAAGGGAGACAGTTAAGCATGGAAACCGTTCAACGACATAGCCTCACCGTTCGGCTGACCCACTGGTTCATTGCCGTAAGCGGTATTCTTCTGCTTTTCTCGGGTTTTGGGCAACTGCCGATGTATAAGCGTTATAATGTGGTCAAGATACCCGGGCTTGCCTGGTCATCTGACTATGAGATTACGCTTTTAATCCACTATGTGTCAGCAGCCCTTTTCTGCGCTGCCATTGTTTTTCACCTGGTTTATCACTTTCGCAGGCAGGAGTTCTCCATTCTCCCGCGCAGAGGCGATATTGGTGCCTCGCTCCAAGGACTAAAAGCGATGTTCGGGCTTGGCGAAGAACCGGTCCACGGGAAATTTCAGGCCAAGCAGAGAATAATCTATGCGATCATGGGGCTGACCTCGCTTACCCTGCTGGTAACCGGCCTGGTCAAATCCTATAAGAATCTCGGGGCCATCGTCCTGGATCCCATGTTCCTGCAATGGATGGCCTTTATTCATACCGGCGCAGGTATGTTTTTCATGATCCTCTTTCTGGCCCATGTGGCGGCCCTGCTGCTCAAGCAACATCGCCCCCTCATACCTTCGATGTTCAGCGGCAACATCAGCGCCGACTACGCCCGCAGCCATCATTCCAAGTGGGTACCCTAGATTTGATCTTGTGGCTCAACCTTGGCGTGGTGTGAGGAAACTGTATCCTCGGTGCACCAGCGATGCCGGCGGTAAAATTACGCCGCACGCCTTGACCCTGGGCTGAAGTCCTCATTCTCGAGGCACCCGGATGATCCCCGTAGACAGGACGCT
>CBFCWR010000229.1:0-5354 GCA_965601575.1 uncultured Desulfofustis sp.
CTTCGTCATACATTTTGCAGCAATCTTATTCTTTCAGGTGCAGGGCTAAAAGAAGTTAAAGAAATGATAGGTCATCGGGATATTTCTATGACAGATCGTTATTCGCACCTGACAATGGAGCATAAGCATCAGAATCAAATACAATTGTCTAAACATTATGCGTCACACGCTACAACGAGAGGGTAGTTAGTGGGGTAGACATAGGGTAGACAAAAGCCATTAATAGCAAAAAAGGGTTTAGAGGATGTCCTCTAAACCCTTGATATTTTGGTGGAGCTAGACGGGATCGAACCGACGACCTCTTGAATGCCATTCAAGCGCTCTCCCAGCTGAGCTATAGCCCCACGAAGTAAGCAGTTAAAGGATTTTTTCTTACCAGCCTTTAGCAAGGGTGTCAATAAAAATAAACAGTCAGAGAACGCCATCGCCCGCCATTAATCTTGCCAACAAAGCGGTGCTCTGGTATCATTTTGCCTTTCGATGACACCATATTTTTCCAGAATTCCTGCCACCTGCCTAACCGCCTGGAAATCTGAAAGAATTTCGTATAATGTCCGTTTGATGACAAGGAAGGTTTTATGTATTCGCCATTCAACTTTTTATTCGGCTGGCTCTCCAATGATCTGGCCATTGATCTGGGCACGGCCAACACCGTGTTATATGTCAAGGGCAAGGGAATTGTCCTGCGCGAACCTTCGGTCGTGGCTGTGCGGCAGGACGTGAGGATGAGCAAGGTTCTGGCCGTGGGTCAGGAAGCCAAGCAGATGCTCGGTAAAACACCGGGAAATATCAATGCGATCCGGCCGATAAAGGATGGCGTCATTGCTGATTTCGAAGTAACCGAGGCGATGCTGCGCTACTTCATCAAGAAAGTGCACAATCGCCGCACCCTCGTGCATCCCCGGATCATTATTTCCGTGCCGTCGGGTATTACCCAGGTGGAAAAGCGGGCCGTGAAGGAATCGGCCGAGTCGGCCGGCGCCCGGGAGGTGTATCTGATCGAGGAACCGATGGCTGCGGCCATCGGCGCCGATCTGCCAATCACCGAACCCACGGCCAACATGATCGTCGACATCGGCGGCGGCACCACCGAGGTGGCGGTCATCTCCCTGGCCGGTATCGTCTATGCCAAGTCCGTCAGGGTTGCCGGCGACAAGATGGACGAGTCGATCCTGCAGTACATCAAGCGTAAACACAATCTGGCAATCGGCGAACGCACCGCTGAGCTGATCAAGACCACCATCGGCAACGTGATTCCCGAGGAGCCTTTCGAAGTGATGGACATCAAAGGACGGGATCTGGTCTCCGGAGTACCGAAAACGATCACCGTCGGGGCCGATGAGATCCAGTCAGCCATCGCCGAGCAGGTGGACGTTATCGTCGAGGCGGTGAGGGTGGCGCTGGAGGTGACGCCTCCGGAATTGGCCGCAGATATCGTCGATCAGGGCATCGTCCTGACCGGCGGCGGCGCCTTGCTGAAGAATCTCGACAAGTGCCTGAAGGAAGAGACCGGAATGCCCATCATCGTGGCCGACGACCCGCTGTCGTCGGTGGTGCTCGGTTCCGGACAGGCACTGGACAATTTGGATATTCTCAAAGAAGTTACCATCGATTAAGGCAGCTTCCGTCTTGCTGCGGGGGAGCTGCCCTTACAGATAGTGAGTACACAGTCCAAGGACAGAAAGAAACGGAGCGGGGCCTTACGTCTGCGTTCCGTTCTGCTCGCCGTAGCCCTGCTGCTGGGTGGCCTGGTCCTGCTGGCCTACACCTTCGGCGGCAGGTTCGGCGTCTCCCACCAGATCACCCTGGAAATCCTCGGCCCGCTCCAGTCCGCTTCGGCAAAAGCCACAGCCGCCGCCCGAACCGTATGGGAGGACTATCTCGATATTTTGTCAGTCCGGGAGGAGAACCAGCGTCTCAAAACGATGCTCAGGTCGTACGAAGAGGATCTGGCCACCTACCGCGAAGCTTACACGACTTACCTGCGGCTGCAGCAGGAGCTCGAGTTCAGGGAGGGAACCGATTTTCCCCCGCTCACCGCCCGGGTCATTGGTAAGGACCCAAGCCACTGGTTTCACACCATCATTGTCGATCGCGGGGAGAATGACGGAGTGGTCGAGGGAATGGTGGCCCTCAATTCCAAGGGAATCGTCGGGCAGGTGATCCATGTCTCCAACAACTACTCCAAGGTGCTGCTGGCCATCGCCCCGAGCAGCGCCATCGACGTCTTCGTCCAGAAGAGCAGGGTCCGGGGAATACTCAAAGGAGTCGGCGAGGAGGGTTTTCAGCTCCATTACGTGCTCAAAAACGCCGAAGTGAATCGCGGTGACCATATCGTCACCGCCGGCATTGGCGGGGTCTTTGCCTCGGGCATCCCGGTGGGTACGGTATCCGCAGTACACCGTAAAACACGGGGCATGTTCCTGGAAATCGAAGTTGAACCCTCGGTCGATTTCCAGCGTCTCGAGTTTGTGCAGCTCAATCTCTCGCTTCAGCAATCGCTGATCGGGGGCAAAATTGATGCCTCGGGAGGCTGAGTCAGATGAGAATCGTCGCCTTTCTACTCGTCGGAATTCTCCTGATTGTCCTGCAGACAACGATTCTGCAGATCCTGCCTTCCTGGTTCGGCTTCCCCGATCTTGCCTTTATTCTCATCGCCTTTGCCGCCTTTCGCTTCGACTGGCTGGGCGGGAGTCTCCTGGCCTTCATGCTGGGCTGGATGATGGACGTGGCGACCGGCATCTACCTGGGCATGTTCGTGGTCAAGTATCTGATCGTCTTCTTCTCTCTCCACCTCCTCGTTCAGAACAGCCCGATAAAGGAATCGGCCTATCAGGTACCGTTGGTGGGAGGCAGCTATTTCCTGGTTCAGTTCGGTTTTTATGCGGCGCTGACCATGGGTGCCGCCGATCTGGTCTCGCCCTGGTCATGGAATCGGGCAGCACAGGAAACTATCATTTTGATGATCGCGACGGTGCCTTGTTTTTTACTGTTCAACAGCCTCTACGAGTACTTGCTCAATCGGCGGGTGGTCCCCCGGGTGACAAGGAGGAAAGGGGGAAATCGATTCAGGCCATAAGATGGAAAAGAAACTGTTCATAGACGATCTCGAAGAGATTACCGAGCATGACGAAGAAGCGCTAAACATGCTCAAGCGCAGGGCGATGGTCGCCATCGCTTTAATCCTGCTGTTTCTGCTGATTATCATCTCCCGTTTCTGGTACCTGCAGATAAATCTTGGTGAGCACTACCGTGCACTGGCCGAGAATAACCGGGTTCGGATCCGTTCGGTGCCGCCGCCCCGGGGGCATATCTTCGACCGGAACGGCAGGGAAATCGTCACCAACCGCCCGTCGTTCAATGTGGCGCTGATCCGTGAGGATTCGTTTGACATCGATGATGTACTCAAAAGACTCTCGGTGGTGCTCGATGAAGACCTTGAAGTGCTGTGGGAGCGAATCAGGAAAGGGGCAGGAACCCCGCGTCATTTTCCTATCACGCTCAAGGAGGATGTCGACTGGCAGACGCTCGCCTACCTCGAAAACAACAAGTACAAGTTTTCCGGGATCAGGATCGAGGTGCAGCCTGTGCGAGTCTATCACTATGGTAATCTGGGAGCCAATATCATCGGCTATATCGGCTC
The DNA here is from genome assembly GCA_965601575.1 of uncultured Desulfofustis sp. Lineage (GTDB taxonomy): Bacteria > Desulfobacterota > Desulfobulbia > Desulfobulbales > Desulfocapsaceae > JABDQA01. The sequence goes on from CBFCWR010000229.1 coordinate 3,644, forward strand.
GATCAACCCGAAGGAACTCGAAGCCGATGAAGAAGGGGTGTACGAAGGCGGCGACCTGGTGGGCAAGCGCGGTCTGGAGCGCATCAGGGAGCCGGACCTGCGCGGCGAGAAGGGGAGCAGTTCCACCGAGGTCAATGCCAGCGGCTTCGAGCAGCAGCAGCTCAAGCATGAAGATCCACTGCCCGGCCGGGACATCACCCTGACTATCGACGCCGAACTGCAGCAGGCGGCCGAGCAATATTTGGCCATCAGCGACAAAGCAGGCGCGGTGGTGGCCATGGAGGTTGACAGCGGCAGGGTCCTGGCGGCGGTGAGTGCGCCGACCATTCACCTGGAAGACTTCATTGGCGGAATCTCCAGGAAGAACTGGAATGCACTACTGGAAAATCCGCGTAACCCCCTGCTCAACAAGCCAGTCCAGGGCGTCTATCCGCCAGGTTCAACCTATAAGATCGTCACCGCTTTGGCCGGGTTGGCCGAGGGGGTGATCACCGAACACACCACCTTTTACTGTCCGGGCCACTACTATTTCGGCAGGCTCTACCGCTGCTGGAAGCACAGCGGGCACGGGACGGTGGACATAAGACGGGCGATCACCGAATCGTGTGACGTATTCTTCTACCAGGTGGGCCAACGGCTCGGCGTCGACAGGCTGGCCGCCTATGCCAAAAAACTGGGGCTGGGGACCAGGTCAGGTATCGAGCTCGAGCACGAGAAGGCGGGCATCGTGCCGACCAAAGACTGGAAACGTAAACGGTTCAAGGAGAAATGGCATGAGGGCGAAACGTTGTCGGTGGCCATCGGCCAGGGCTTCAACAATATGACGCCACTGCAGATCTGCCTGATGACCATGGCCGTTGCCAGCGGCGGTAAGATCTATAAGCCGCAGATTGTCGAGATGGTGAAGACCACGGACGGCGAGATCGTCGAGCAGCTGACACCCGAGCTGCTCAGCGATTTATCCCCCCGGGAGAAACAATATTTGCCGATCATCGAAGACGGGCTCTACGGAGTTGTCCAGGGCAAGCGGGGCACGGCCCGAAATGTGCGTATCGAGGGGTTGACCGTGGCCGGCAAGACGGGCACCGCCCAGGTGGTTCGGCTGGCCCAGTACAAAGGTCTCAAGGAGCAGGATATTCCCTACAAATACCGGGATCATGCCTGGTTTACCTGCTATGCACCGGCCGACAACCCCAAGATTGTCGTGACCGTTCTGGTTGAGCATGGCCTGCACGGCGGCTCCGGGGCGGGCCCCATTGCCCGGGTGGTGCTGAAAAAATATTTCGAACAATATCTGCTCGAGCAGGCCCGCAAGAAGGCCGAGGAAGATAAAGATGGCAAGGCTTAAACAGCGGTTAGCCGGGGACACCTGCACAGAGTGGGAAGTCTGGAAATGATTCGTTTTGACCGAAGGATGCTCGCCCATTTCGACTGGTGGCTGCTTATTATGTTTCTGCTGGTCTGCGCCATGGCCCTGTTCAATCTCTACAGCGCCTCCTATCCGCCCAAACCTGTTGGCACCCCCCCCTATCTGAAGCAGCTCTATTTCTTCCTGATGGGCTTTGGTGCCATACTGGTGATCCTGGCCGTGGATTATCAGGAGCTCCATTTCTGGAATTATTTCTTCTACGTGTTCGTGGTCGGCCTGTTGGCCGCAATTCTAATCATCGGTAAAACAGCCGGCGGCGCCCAGCGCTGGATCAGTCTCGGT
>CBFCWR010000230.1:0-5346 GCA_965601575.1 uncultured Desulfofustis sp.
AGACAGCTTATATCACGATCTATTCGGGACAGCCGCTCGGCAATTTCCCGGCCTGAAAATCCGCCGTCCACCAGGATGGCAGTGGAGCCGCTCTCCACGAAAATTGAGTTGCCTTTACTGCCGCTGCCGAGGACGCTGAATCTCACTCTCAAACTCCGGTGTGGCCAAATCCGCCGCCACCTCGCGTGGTGTCGTCAAGCTCGCTGACCACCTCGATGGCTGCTCTCACCACTGGCGCAACTACCATTTGGGCGATGCGCTCGCCCCGCCTGATGGTGACCGGCTCAGCGCCCAGATTGATCATGGCGATTTTTACCTCGCCGCGATAGTCGGCGTCGATGGTCCCGGGTGTGTTCGGCAGGCTCAAGCCATGCTTGACCGCCAGTCCGCTGCGGGGCCGCACCTGAATCTCATAACCCACGGGGATTGCCACCGCGAATCCGGTTGATATCAGGGCTCTGGCTCCGGGCTCGATGATCAGTTGATCGGCAACCGCGGCGCGCACGTCCATGCCGGAAGAACCGGCCGTCTCGTAGGAGGGAAGGTGCAGATCTGCCTCTGCAGTTGGGTCGAGCCAGGTGAATTTGATGGTAACGGAAACCGTGTTGCCGCTCATAGCACTACCTGGATAGTTGCATGGGGATGGATTTGAGGATGGAAAGGGGACATGGCAAGGTGACAGATTAAAATCTGTCACCAATAGTTCATGCCCCCAATTGTTCGTTCAATAAAGCTATCTCGGATTAATCAACCAGCAGTGCCTTGCGGCTCAGACGAATCCTGCCGCGGCTGTCGATCTCGAGTACCTTGACTTCGAGTTCATCGCCTTCTTTGACGATGTCAGTCACCTTGTTGACCCGGCTCTTGTCGAGCTCGGAGATGTGAACAAGACCATCGGTTCCCGGCATAATCTCGACGAACGCACCGAAATCCTTTACGGTTTTCACCACACCCTTATAGACGGCGCCAACTTCAGGTTCTGCAGTGATGGACTTGATTTTGTCCATCAGGGCATCGAAACTGGTACCGTTGGTGGTGAAGATCTTGACCAAGCCACTGTCCTCAACCTCGATCTTGGCATCGTACTCGGCGGATAATTCCTTGATGATCTTGCCGCCGGGGCCGATTATATCTCTGATTTTGTCGGGGTTGATTTGATGGGCATGATATTTGGGGGCAAATTCGGAAATCTCGGTCCGTGCCTCGGCAATACCCTTTTCCATTTCTCCGAGAATATGCAGCCGGCCGGCTTTGGCCTGGCCCAGAGCCTTGCCCATGATATCACGATCAACGCCGTCGATCTTGATATCCATCTGCAGGGAAGTCACCCCGTCGGCAGTTCCCACCACCTTGAAATCCATGTCCCCGAGATGATCCTCGTCGCCAAGGATATCAGAAAGGATAACCACTTTATCGTCTTCTTTGATCAGTCCCATGGCAATTCCCGAAACCGGGGTAGAAATAGGCACACCGGCATCCATCAGCGCCATGCTGGCGCCACAGACGGTGGCCATCGAAGAAGAGCCGTTTGATTCCAGAACCTCGGAGACTACCCTGATCGAATAGGGGAATTCGCTGACGTCAGGCAGCGCCGCCTCGACACCTCGTCTCGCCAAAGTACCATGACCGATATCACGTCTGGAGGGGCCGCTGAGTCGGCGCACTTCGCCCACGCAGAAAGGTGGGAAGTTGTAGTGCAGCATGAAGCGCTTGTTCTCTTCTCCACCAAGGGTTTCCACCCGCTGCATATCCCTCTCGCTGCCCAGGGTAGCACTGACCAGCGCCTGGGTTTCGCCTCTGGTGAAAAGGGCGGAACCGTGGGCACGCGGCAGGTAGCCGGCCTCACTGCTGATGGGACGAACCTCGTCGAAGGAACGACCATCTATTCGTCTGGATTCGTTGACGATTTTGGCGCGCATCGCCGTTTTACGGTATTTAGACAGGAGCTCTGAAATCTCGCCCGAGCGTTCGCCGTCGGGATCGAGCTCGGCGTTAACCTTCGCCTTGAGTTCATCATATTTACCACCACGCTCGAGTTTGTCGGCAGTGGAAATGACCGTATCCAGATCAGCCTTGGCGCAGTCGACGATCTTGCGGTAAAGCTCTTCATCTATCTGCGTCGGCTCCACATCTCGTTTTGCCTTACCGCAGGCGGCCTGCAGCTCCTTCTGCACTTCGATCAGCGGCTGCAGATTCTCAAATGCAAAGAATATCGCGTCCAGCACGGTATCTTCGCTCAGGGTGGCGGCCTGACCTTCAACCATCACCACCGCTTTTTCGGTGCAGGCCACGGCGATATCCATGGCTGAACTCTCAAGCTCATCGACCGTCGGATTCATCACGAAATTTCCGTCGATATACCCAACTCGACCACCGGCAACCGGTCCGCCAAAGGGGATATCGGAAAGGCTCAAGGCGCAGCTGGCACCAGTGAGGGCCAACATGTCCGGGGCATTTTCCTGGTCCGCCGACAGTACCGAGGCGATCACCTGGGTTTCGGCACAGTACCCATCGGCGAATAACGGCCGCATTGGCCGATCGATGATTCGACAGGTCAGTACTTCATTTTCGCTCGGTCTGCCGATTTCTCTTCTGAAATAGTTACCAGGGATCCGACCGACCGAGGCCATTTTTTCCTGATATTCAATAGTTAATGGGAGAAATCCCAGTTCTGGTTTGTTGACCTTATCGCCTACGGCGGTCACCAGAACCATAGTATCTCCACTCCTGACAAGGACTGAGCCGGATGCCTGCTTGGCAAGCTTACCTGTTTCGATGGTAATTTGTTTTGTACCGATCGTAGCCTCTACCTTCTTAATCATAATGTCTCCACATGTGGGCCGCCTATTCGGCTCCACGATTACTGACCGGCTTTCTGCCGGCCTTTTAACTTCACTTCAAATTAGAAATTTCCTAATCCTTCCTACCGTCCTGCCCTAGTGCAGAACAGCTTACTTAAATTAATGGGTTGCTTGAAAAAATGAGATTTTCGTTAAAGATCTCGGCGCCTGCGCACATTTTTCCACAACCATATATCTGGATCTGGCATTGCCAGGATAAAATTTTGGCGCACAGCCCAGAGACTAAACGAAACGACAATTTTTCAATGTACCCATTTGCCTTACGGCATGTGAAAAAGAGTGAAACCGGACAGCCCAGCCGCTGCATACAAGCGACTCTGCCATCCGGTTTAACAGTTCTTCTAAAGAACCATGTAAGAAGTGTGGCGGGCGAAATTTCCACCGCACCTGAACGGCGATAGACATGAATGTCTGTCAGGCAGGCTTACTTGCGTATACCCAATTCCTTGATCAGGGCTCTGTATTTCTGTATATCCTTGTTCTTGAGATAGTCGAGCAGACTCCTGCGCTGACCAACCAGTTTCAAAAGTCCCTGACGGGAGTGATGATCCTTCTGGTGGACCTTGAAATGCTCGGTAAGATACTGAATTCTATCGGTCAACAGGGCAATCTGCACCTCTGATGAACCGGTATCCGACTCATGGGTCTTGAATTTCTCGATTATCTCGTTTTTCCTAACTGCCGATTGTGCCACCACAAACCTCCTATATTCAATTACTGCACTCTCTGTTAGTGTAAATCCTGACATCAAACATACTACGCACACCTGATAATCTCAACAAGATCACATCAGTGGTGCGCCATTTAATAAATTTAACAGCTTATATTATTCATTAATCAACAAGATTGCAAGAGTTTCTGCACCTGCTCCACATCGATCCTCTGCAGTCTCACCCATTGCGCATTCAGCGAATCATCCAGACTTTCGCCCGGTATGGAGTCCTCCACGGTGAAGCAGCCACTCTGAGTTCTTCTCAATGCCGACAGGTATGCACCACAGCCAAGGGCCCTGCCGATATCCTCGGCCAGGCTCCTGATGTACGTGCCCTTTGAACATTTAATCCGCAACTCCAAAGAGGGTGAACCCCCGTCGGGCGCCAGTTCAAGACCTGTCAGTTCAAGCTCGTGTATGGTAACTTCTCTTGGCTCTTTGGTGATCGCTATGCCTTTACGGGCGTAGTGATAGAGCGGCTTACCCTTGTGCTTGAGGGCCGAGAAGCGAGGCGGCGTCTGCATGATCACGCCTCTAAAGCTAGCCAGGGAGGCCTCGATGGCGTCTCGATCAAGACCGGTCACCGGTCCTCCTGCGCTGATTTCGCCCTCGGGATCCTGGGTAGTGGAAACCATGCCCAGCACCACCCTGGCCTGGTAAGTTTTCTCGCCCTCCATCAGCATGCCGATGAGCCTGGTGGCCGGCCGCCCGATACATACCACCAGTAAACCGGAGGCGAACGGATCCAGGGTGCCGGCATGACCAACTTTCTTGACCCCGAAAATTCTTCTCACCGACCTGACCACGCTGAAGGAGGTCCTGCCTGGGAGCTTGTCAACCAGGACCACACCAGGATCGGCTTGAACACTCATCAGCGATTGGATTTTGGGTAAACGGGCGGAGGCTAGTTTTCAGGAGATGATGCCCGCAAGGCAGCTGAGATGGAGCCAACGACTTTTTCTCGTACCGAGTTGATAGAATCGCCCGGAAATTTGCAGCCGGCTGCATTTCTATGTCCGCCGCCGCCGAATTTCTTGGCTATCGAGGCGACGTTGAATTCGCCCTTGGCTCGCAAACTCACCGAGACCATATCCGACTTGTTTTCCTTCACGAAGACGGCAACTTTCACCGAGCGGATGGAGCGGGCATATTCAACGAACCCCTCCACATCCTGTGCCAGGGCACCGCTTCGGTCGAACATCTCCCTGGTCACGTGAATACAGGCAATCTGCTGGTTCTCGCTGAGTTCCAGTGTGGCCAGCACGCGCTGCATCAGATCCAGCCGCTCGGGACTGTAATTGTCGTAGATAAGATTGGCGAGATGATTGGGGTTGACGCCAAGATCCACCAGCCGGCCGGCAATTTCAAAGGTCCGAGCCCCGGTGCATTCATACCTGAACGAGCCGGTATCGGTGCAGATCGCCACATAAAGGGCAAAGGCCCCTTCATAGGTGGGAGTCTGCCCCAGCGCTTCGCTGATCTCGTACACCATTTCCCCGGTTGAACTGCGCTGCGAGTCGACCCAGCGGTAATCGCCGAAATTCTGATGTGAGAGATGGTGGTCGATCACCAGGAACGGGGATATGCGCAGGAATATATCTTGATAACGCCCCATCCTGTCAGCCTCGCCGCAATCCAGGGCAATAGCACAGATATCGACGCCGGCCTCGGCAACAAAATCTTGCAGCTTGTCGATGTCTGTGTTCAACGCCCGGCTGCTGGGAAGGAAATTGTAAAGATGGGAGATCGGTTCATCCAGGTAGGCAAAGACCC
>CBFCWR010000231.1:0-5346 GCA_965601575.1 uncultured Desulfofustis sp.
TACAGATAAGGAGTTACGTTTTGAAACTTTTTATTCGCTGGATTTTTCTCAGTATTGCTGTTGCCGTTTTTCTCTCTGGGTGCGGATACCGCAATCCTTATGTCTATTCCGGACCGGACAAATCAATTTATGTAACGACGTGGAAAAACAGGACCAGCAACCTGCAGCTCGATGCCCAGATTTATCAGGAACTGATAAAATGGTTCCAGAAATCGGGCTCACTCAAGATTACCAAGAATAAGGAAGGTGCTGATTTTATTCTGGCCGGCGAAATCATTTCCATTGATATTCCCAGCCTCGCCTTTGATGGGACCAATACAACTTCAGATGTCAGACTTACCCTCATAGTCCGCTATATTTTCAAAGACCTGGCAACCGAAGAGGTGCTGATCGAGAAACCTTCCGATTCCTGGCAACGTACTTATACCATTACTGGCGATGCGGCTGAGACCAGGGATAACGCCAGAGAGGCCCAGGAACTGATTATTGAAGATTTAGCCCAGTCGATCTATCAGAGAACACTCTTGGAAATCTCCAAACTTTAGCTATTTTTCAACCCGAGCGGCCGGTCCTCTCTGGGGTCCGGCCGCTCGGGGTTTGCCGATTTTGCTCCAACGCCATGCTGTCCGTCGGCTCCATTACCCTAGATAGTCCTCTCATCCTGGCGCCATTGGCAGGCTACAGTGATCTTCCATTTCGTCTTCTCTGCAGACACTTTGGCGCCGGCCTCTGTGTTTCTGAAATGATCAGCTCCCATGGTCTGGCTTATGGACAGTCTAAGACCATCTCGATGCTGGCCAGCTGTGCTGAGGAGCGACCGGTCTCTTTTCAGCTTTTTGGCGCTGATCCGCACATCATGGCAGAAGCGGCAGCAATTCTGTCGTCCAGACAACCAGATCTTATTGATATCAATATGGGTTGTCCGGTAAAAAAAGTCACCAAACGAGGCGCCGGCGCAGCCCTGATGACCGACATAGGGCTGGCCGAAAAGATCGTCATGGGTGTGGTTGAAAATTGCTCCTGCCCGGTAACCGTGAAAATCCGCTCGGGGCCAGACAGTACCCGGATCTGCGCCCTCGATTTTTCACGTATGGCTGAAGACAACGGTGCTGCCGGGGTGGCTGTGCACGGGAGAACCTGGAGGCAGCAATTTTCCGGCGAGGCCGACTGGCAGATTGTCAAAGCCGTTAAAGAGGCGGTGAGTATTCCGGTTTTCGGCAACGGTGACGTGGAGAATTATGAGAGGGCCATGACACGCATGCACCAGACTGGCTGTGACGGCGTGCTTATCGGTCGCGCGGCAATCGGCAATCCCTGGGTCTTCTCTAAATCGGGAAGACCCAGCTCCCTCGCTGCGGTGGTCACGGTCGTTCGTGACCATGTGGAACTCATCGACAGCCATTTTGACGAACCCAATCGCTGTCTCGGATCCATCAAGAATCATCTTGGCAAATACTTCAAAGGCTTTCCCGGCAGCGCCAAGGCGAGAAAAGAAATATATCAGCAAGCGAATTTCGCCGCGCTCAAATCATACCTCCGTCAGATCGGCTGAAAGATACGTGCTGCAACCGGTTATTGCCGCCTATATAAGCGACGTGGACGACCTCCCGTATCGTCTGCTGCCGTGTAATGAGATGCGGTGACTCCTCAATTGGGTTCAACTGTGTGCGTGGTGAATCATACTCATGGATATTCACTACCCTTCGGCACCGCGAGGCTAACATTTCACTGGTATATGCCTAAAGTAAGCTGAAATCCAGGTGCAGTTTTCACTGATCAATCAATCTCGCACGATACCTTCAATTTGATTTCCCGGAACCTCGAATTAGAGCATGTTTTCAGGATCAATGTCGATGATCACTCTGGTATCGGATGGTGCCTGATAGGTTTCAGAAATCCAGTCGACCAGGCAGTGAAGAGGCTGGAGGCTGGTCGATTTGAGCATAATCTGCCAGCGGTAGCGATCACGCAACCGTTCCAGTGGGGCAGGTGCAGGGCCGAGCACCGACAGCGATTGAGAGTGGTCGTGGGTGCGGCACCAGGTTCTGGCCATATCGACTATTTCGCGGGATGACGTCCTGGCAACTTGATCCTCATGGTCTTCGACGATGATGAAGACCAGACGGCAGTAGGGAGGAAATCCGACCTCCTGTCGAATGGCCAGCTCGCGTTCAATCAATGTTTCGTAGTCATTGTCCGCTGCCAATGAAATCGCATAGTGTTCAGGCTGGAGCGTCTGGATGATCACCTTCCCTCGCGTTTCACCACGTCCAGCCCTGCCGGTGACCTGGGTGATTAATTGATACGTTTTCTCGGCGGCCCTGTAATCAGGAAAGCCAAGCCCGCTATCGGCCATGACGATGCCAACCAAGCTCACCTCAGGAAAGTGTAGCCCTTTGGCGATGATCTGGGTGCCCACCAGGATATCGATCTCTTTTTCCCTCATTGCATTAAGAATTTTAAGGAATTTTTTTCTATCTGCCGCAACATCTGAATCGAGCCTGGCAATATTCGCCTCCGGCAGAAGGTTTCGTACCTCCTCTTCAACCCTTTCGGTGCCGAACCCTACGGGATGCAAATTTGCCGATCCGCAGGTCTGGCAGGTTACCGAACCAGTGAGGCTGTAACCACAATAGTGACAGAGAAGAATATTTTTCTGGCGGTGTCTGTTAAGGTTCACTTTGCAATGATTGCATTCCACCACCGTACCGCAGTCACGGCAGATTACCGAAGTGGCGAACCCACGCCGATTGAGAAGCAGGATCGATTGGCTCGAGTTTTCAAAAGTTTCCCGCAGGCCTCTCTGCAGCTCCGGATGAAACAGACCTTTCCGCTTGGTGGGGGGGCTGGTTTTCAGATCGACAACACTGGGCTCAGGCAGTTCTCTTTCCCCGATCCTCCTGGTCATCGACAGAAGTCTATATTTTGAAGTTCGACCGTGATGGTGGCTGACAATAGAGGGCGTCGCAGACCCCAGGATCACGGTGCAGCCTACTGACCGGGCTCGCACCAGGGCGAGATCCCTGCCATTGTAGCGCAAACCGTCATCCTGCTTGTAACTGGAATCATGCTCTTCATCAACGACAACAAGACCGATATTTCCCAATGGCGCAAACACCGCCGAACGGGCGCCAATGACGATGGCGGCCTCACCTTTGAGGATACGCCACCACTCGTCAAATCTCTCCCCGGCACTAAGTCCAGAATGCAGCAGAGCCACATTGCCCTTGAAGCGTGAAATGAAATGGGCCTCTATTTGCGTCGCCAAGGCGATTTCAGGCACCAGCACCAACACAGTTCTATTTCCCGCCAATGCTTCCTCGGCAGCCTGGAGATAGACTTCGGTTTTACCGCTGCCGGTTACCCCATGAAGCAGAAATGGCTCATAGGACCGGGACCTGATCGCCTGACGTACCGTTTTGATTACTTTTTTCTGTTCAACACTCAGTTCAGCGGGTTTTGGATAGTGAGGCAATAATTCGCCAAACGGACTTCTGTAGACCCGCCTGTTATGCTTTATCACCACTTTTTCAGAGGCCAGCTTATTCAGCAGCTTCTCTCCATAGGGATAACGATCCCTGAGCTCTTTCCTGGGAATCATCTCCCCGGAACGATCCCGCTGCATCTCCAGCAGGATCTTCAAAATCTTTTTTTCCGCCAGGCTGAATTCTTTATTTCCAAATGAGCAGTATAGTTGTTCTAGTTCCAATTCCCCATCTGCAGCATCTTCAAGGCTTGATTTAAGCTCTTCGGTCAAGGCAAAGCACTGTTCTCTCTTGGCTTTAACCCGGTCCTTTTCGACTATGCTCCTCTGGCAGGCGATTCCACTTTTGATCAGCATGTCTAAATCTGCGCGTTCCTGCTGAGAAGAAATCACTTGGCTGCTTTCAGTTCCCCCCAGTGATCCTTTTGAGAATAGATTTGTAACCCATGTTTTGGCGGCGATGTCCTCCGGCAAATCACCAACAGAGGCATCGCTTCCTTTTTCTGTCAGGCTAATGATTTTTCTGGTTCTGGCGGTCATGCCTCCTGGCAGCGCAGTTTTAATAACCAAGCCGAGTGGATAGTGGTAGTAGTCTGCAACCCACCTGAAGAAGGAAACCTGCTCCACCTGGAAATAAGGAACCTCATCCATGATTTTCAGGATTGACTTTATCTTAAACTCGCCCTCCTCGAGCCTGCTTTTTCCTAGTGCGTAGCCAATCAGAGGACGGCGACCAAAAGGTACCAGAACCCTTCTTCCAATATAATCCGACTCTTTGTCGAGCAGATTGTCCCCGTCTGCTGAATAGGTATAGGTCTGCCGGACCGGTGCGGTTACGGCAACCTCGAGCAGCATCATAGCGTCTTTATAACGTCCTTCAGGTGGGCCTTGAACGGTTCTGCCAGTTCATCATGTCGAAGCGCATAGGCGATGATCGCCTGGAGATAACCGAATTTATCACCGGCATCAAATCTGATACCTTCGAATTCGTAGGCGTACATCTTACGTCTCAAGGACAGGGCCAGCAGGGCGTCGGTGAGCTGAATCTCTCCGCCGTGACCGGGGGTGGTGCTGCTGAGAATGTCAAATATTTCCGGCATGAGAATATAACGACCGATGATGGCCAGGTCGCTGTCGGTGGTTCCAGGAGCAGGCTTTTCCACCATTCTTTTCACCCGGTGGGTCCGCTCCCTGTCGTTGTCAATACCCTCCACAATGCCGTACTGGTAGGTCTGGTCCGCCGGCACCCGCTGCACGGCGACAATCGATTCCCCTACTTCCCGAAACAGTTCGAGCATTTGCCAGGCGCAGGGAACATCACTGTAAACCAGATCATCACCAAGACAGACCATAAAGGGCTCGTCACCGACAATGTGTCTGGCAGTCCAGATGGCGTGGCCGAGGCCCAGCGGTTTTTTCTGACGCACGGACACGATATCGATCAAATTGGAAATCATGTCCAGTTCTTTACCAAGCAACGTCTTGTTTTTTTCCTTAAGGACATGATCAAGCTCGTAATTGTAGTCGAAATGATTTTCTATGGCCGATTTACCCTCACTGGTGATGAAAATGATCTGTTCAATTCCGGAGGCAACTACTTCTTCAACGATATATTGAATAGTCGGCCGGTCGACGATGGTCAGCATCTCTTTAGGAATTGCCTTGGTGGCCGGTAAAAATCTTGTACCGAGACCGGCAACGGGAATAACCGCCTTCCGAACGTCCATAATAAACCCCTTTTATTTGTAATATCAGAAAAGTACTATCTATGGTATAAACGATCTCGCATCTGTCTGAGAGTTACCACAAAACCTGGTGTCAGCCAACTTTTTCATGGATTTTTTTTACCCCCCGTCGCTGCC
>CBFCWR010000232.1:0-5232 GCA_965601575.1 uncultured Desulfofustis sp.
ACAAATGTATAAATATATCTGAAAATACAATTCAGCAAGACTTATTGGTTATCTTTTCCTTAGCTGTTATGCTCCATGATTATTTAAGTGGACCAAGGGTCTGTGCTTAGATAATTTCCAAAGCGCCTGTCTCTTTGTCGGTATCGTCTCCGATCCTCAATCTGGAAGTGAACAAAGATATGGGTCTTATGAATAAAACGTAGAGGAGGTACAATGTCTGAAGTAAGCCAGGTTGACCGCTATAGTATTGATAATACTGATTATACTGTTGGACGAGACAACATCAAGAGATGGGGTTTTGACGTTCACAACCCGGTGTTCGTGGTCAGCGCCGGTCTTATTGCGTTGTTCTTGATCGCCACACTGGTGAGCGAACCAAGCAGTGCCAAGGCGGTTCTTGACGGTCTCAAGTGGAAGATCATCGCCAATTTCGATATGCTTTTCATCTGGTCCGGCAATATCATGGTCCTGTTCTGCCTGGCCCTGGTTGTCTCTCCGTTTGGCAAGATCCGGCTGGGCGGTGAAACTGCGGTACCTGAACACTCAACCCTGTCCTGGTTCGCCATGCTGTTTGCCGCCGGTATGGGAATCGGCCTCATGTTCTGGGGAGTTGCGGAACCGGTGGCTTATCTGACCGGCTGGTACGAAACTCCTTTGAATGTACCACCCAACACTCCCGAGGCCGCCAAGCTGGCCCTCGGGGCCACCATGTTCCATTGGGGACTGCATCCGTGGGCGATATATGGTGTTGTGGCCCTTTCGCTTGCATTTTTCGCTTTCAACAAGGGGCTGCCGCTCTCCATGCGGTCGATATTCTACCCGCTGCTTGGCGATCGTGCCTGGGGCTGGGCGGGCCATGTCGTCGATATTCTGGCGGTCCTGGCAACACTGTTTGGTCTGGCCACTTCGCTGGGGCTCGGAGCCCAGCAGGCCGCGAGCGGCATTAATCATGTGTTCGGCACGCAGGGCGGGGTTGGTATGCAGATCCTCGTCATAGTCGGCGTTACCGCGCTTGCCGTCACCTCTGTGGTGCGGGGTATCGAAGGCGGGGTCAAAGTGTTGAGCAATATCAACATGCTGATCGCCCTCTGTTTGCTTGCTTTTGTTACCCTGGTCGGCTTTGGGGTGGTCATGGGGACCATTCCCAAAACCGTATCGGCCTATGTGGAGAATATCATCCCGTTGAGCAATCCCCATGGACGCGAGGATGTGGCCTGGTTCCAGGGATGGACCGTATTTTACTGGGCCTGGTGGATTTCCTGGTCCCCGTTTGTCGGCATGTTTATTGCCCGGGTCTCCAAGGGACGGACCGTGCGCCAGTTCATCACCGCGGTCCTGATCATCCCCACGCTGGTCACCATTCTGTGGATGTCGGTCTTCGGGGGACTGGCCATCGACCAAGTCATGAATAAAGTAGGCGCGCTTGGAAGCCAGGGATTGACCGAAGTGCCGCTGGCCATGTTCCAGATGTTCGACATGCTGCCCCTGGGCACCATCCTGTCGGTGGTGGCAATTATATTAGTTCTGGTATTTTTCATCACTTCTTCCGATTCCGGTTCCCTGGTCATCGACAGTATCACGGCGGGTGGTAAACTTGATGCGCCGGTTCCCCAGCGGATTTTCTGGGCCACGATAGAAGGTGCAATCGCTGCAGCCCTCCTGTGGATTGGCGGTACCGAAGCGATTGAAGCCTTGCAGGCAGGGGCGATCTCGACGGCGTTGCCCTTTACCATCATCTTGCTGCTCATGTGTGTGGCCCTGGTGATGGGTTTGAGAACTGAACCGAGAGGGTTGAAGTAATCCCGACTGCAGCGAACCGGCAGACAGGCTCTGCCGGTTCGCTACACCCAGAGATCCGAGATGGTCGTCTGGTTCGAGAAGTGATGGGCCACCTGCGCCTGAAACAGCTCTGCCGTGGCAATTGCATCGGTTAAGGCGTGGTGCTGTCGGTAGACCGGCAGGCCATAGCGCCGGCGGCTGTCGGGCAGACGGAGCCTGGGTGGCTCCATTTTTTTGAACATCCGCCGCCACGGCCTAGCGCTTTCCTTGTGCACAGCTTGCTCGATCAGCATGGTATCGATGAGAGGGAATTGTATCGCCTCATCGAAACATCGCCGGGCGCCTTCTTCCAGAAATTGCCGCTCGATTTGGTGGTAATGGACAATCACCATTCTGCCTGACAGGCGGGCCAGCAGCTGCTCGAGTATCGTTCCCAGATCCCCGGCCGAGTCGAGTTCGGTGTGGGTTATCCCATGCACCAGGACAGAACTTTCAGCCAAAGGACCGTCCGGCGTCACCAGCCAGTAGCTGGCTTGTCGGCAATAAATCCTCTGCAGGTCGAAGGGGACGAGTCCTATGCTGATTATGCTGTCATTTTCCAGGTCGAGTCCTGTGGTCTCGAAGTCGAGGGCCACGTACCGGAGCCGGCCGAGCGGTGTACGAGGATCCGTGATGCAGGAGTCGTAGAACCTCTTGATGAATGAATAGCCGGTATTCTCTCTCAGGGCCGGGAGGATCGCGCTCCAATCGACAGGTAGAATATGGGCGTTTGGTCGGACAGCCACGATTATGGTGCAGAGCGGTTGAACCGGTTGGCCTGGTAGCGATATTTAAGAAAATTCTGGGCGTTGCTCAATATCTGGAAGGCGTCTTTGAGGTGGCGTTTCTCGAAGTCCGACAGGTTTTCCGGCACGATACTGTTGTCCGGTTCTTCCCCCGATGCCATATCGTGTGCTTGATGACGGATACGCACAATCGAGATGAATTCCATCGCATCGCGCAGATCGGGCCCTCTTCCTGCGGGTAGAATACCTCCTTCGATGATGTCGGCAAGCCGGTCAAAAGTGTTCTGGTACTGCGACCCGATTGCCAGTGCATGAACACGGACGATATCAACCAGCGGAGCTGTACCGCGTCTTTTCAGGTTCATGGACTTGCGCTGTTTCCCGTCTTTTTCGAGAACGAACTCCTTGAAGAAGCCGAGTGGCGGAGTACGGTTCAGGGCGTTTCGCGCCAGGCAGGCCAGAAACCTGTTGTTGCGACGGGCTCGTCGCGAAATGAAGCCATTGAGCTGCTCGGCCCATTTTGTCCGTCCGCAGACTCCATCCAGATCAAAGAAAATGGAGGCATTGAGCAGGGCCTGGGGCTCCGGCGTGTCGATCCACTCAGCAAAACATTGTTCCCATTCTGAGCGGGTTTTGCGCCACTCGGGATTGGTCGCCATGATGCCGCCTGTGCAGAATTTGTAGCCGCAGGCGTCCAGTCCGTCGCAGATAAACCCGGCCAGCCGTTCAAAATAATCGCCATGTGCCTGCTGGTCGTAGTCGTCGTCAAGTATCAGGGCATTGTCCTGATCTGTCACGATCAGAAGTTCGTCTCTGGCCATCGAACCGAGTGTGATAAAGCAATAGGGGACAGGCGGCGGGCCGTATAACTCCTCACCCAACTGGGCAATTCTCTGGATGAAGCTCCTGCCTATCTCCGCCATTGCCTTGCCGATCATCTGGGAATTGGCGTCTTCGTCCACCATGCGCGTAAAGCACCCCTGGACCTGGGAGGACAAGGCAACCAGATCTTCCATCGTGTTCTGTTGAAAAATCGAGTTGACCAGCAGCAGGCTGCTCTGCGACTCATGACGCACGATGTCGCTTATCTGAATTATGCCCATCGGGAAGGAATTTCGCATGACCGGCAAGTGCTGGATATTATATCGCAACATCGTCAACATCGCCTCAAAGGCATAGGCGTTATGTGGGATCGACACCAGTTCAGTGGACATCACTTCTTCGATGATGGTCTCCGGAGAGCCTCCTTGGGCCAGAACTTTGGTGCAGAGGTCCCTTTCGGTGGCAATGCCGATGTATTCGGTGGCGTTTTGTCCGGCTGACTCTTCAAGGTCGTCCGTGATGAGTACGGCGGATATGTTGTGCTCTGTCATCGCCTGGGCGACCTCCTGAACGGTTGCCCCTTTACCCATGAACACCGGCTCTCCGGTCAGCAGCGCTGTGACCTTTGATGTCTCGAGGACGTTGAGTGAATCGTTTTCATTGACTGCCTGGCGTAGGCGGGTGGTGCTCTCGACTTCCACATAGTCGGAGAAATCCTCATAGGTATCGCAAAATTCGTTGAAGACCTCCTCTGGCAGGCAGTAAACCAGGGTGTCCCCAATCGCAACTGCGGAGAAGCGGACCTTTTTATTCATGAGCAAGCCGAACTGACCAAATATAGATCCTCTGTCAATGCGGTTGTAGAGGTCCCCGTTGCGCCGGTAGAGTTCCACCAGGCCGCTGCGGACGATATACAGATGAGCCAGGGGGGCGCCGTAGGTAAGGATAGATTCACCGGCTCTGAAATAGGATATTTCAATCCGGCCGGCAGCGTGTGCTACCTCTTTCTCCGGAAGCAATTCAAAGGGAGGGTGTTGCGCCAGGAAATCCTTGATTTCGATTAATTCTGATTCCATTCAGAGCACTCGAAAAGTGGTTGTGGGGCAGACCCCAGACGAGCATAATCCTTCACTCACTGGGAGCAAAAGTGAGTAACTCCATAATCCAGTCATCAAGCATCTGCTCGGTGCCGTATTTATGGTACAACTTCCAGAAATAGATCTCCTGCTCAGTCATGCCCGGAACTTCATCATTATCGGTAGGTGGTTCTTCCTGCCACTCGGAAGTAACGGATTCGAGCTGACCTTCAACATTTCTACCCATACCAACGATATCCTCAACCTCCACACCGAGCCGTTCAGCACACTTCTGCCGGTTCTTGGGATTCATTTTGGTTGGGGTATTAAGACTGAGATCCTTACTTAAAGTCGCGTTATGCATCAACCCTTTGGCAAAGTCCCGCTCGGAATTAAATTCAGACTCTGCAATTGCCTTCCTGAGGCCAATGGAAAAGTGGCGGTAATCTTCGTTGTCCATGTCTATGACTTGTTCGGCGCTCGTCTAATTTCCAGATCAAACGAATTTATCCAAAAGTATTTTGCGGGTTAATCCGAGATCAATTCCTTAGCATCCTTAATGGTCTTAAACGATTATGCAAACCTTTTTCTGCAGGTTTAGGTATTTGATGTTGAGGGATTACCTGGATTCATCAATACCTTTTACCTTTAGCAATCCTATTATCCATCAGAGAAGGGTCATTTTCTGAAAAAATATCTGAGTGCCGTAACTGTGGCTCATCTAAAGCAGCAAAAGTGAAACCGCACAGCTTGTATTGAATACCAGACGA
>CBFCWR010000233.1:0-5230 GCA_965601575.1 uncultured Desulfofustis sp.
AAACGGTTTGTATTCCTGGATCTTGTCCTCGGCTTTCATGCTGTCTTCCTGACCGGCCCGATGGATACGGGTGACGGTTCTAGTTAGGCACCATTGACCAGCGAATAGAAGGACACCGAATTTGTCCGGAATAACAATCGACTTCTATTCAATTAATTATCGCATGTATCAGAACAACATCAAGTTTCTACTCCAGCCAAATCTTCATTGCTGGTTTCTCTCGGATCCTGATTTTCAGCCCTTCCTGTCTTACCGCTCTTCTGATCACTAGAGTGATGCAATCTGTGCGACCAATGAAATTGAAACCTGAATCTAAGCGAACGCTAATCTGGGGCAGGTAGTAATTACTCACCGTGTCGCAACGGTTTTTCCTCAACCCTGGGCGATGCTGGCAAGGGCCTGCCAGCATCGCCCAATCTTTTGGTGTCGGCTGGGCCGCGGGGACCGTCCATTTTTCGATGTTGGCAAGGTCCTGCCGGTTGGGCACAATTTTTTTATGGCGCTGGCAGGCAATTTAGGATACTGTCACATTGTGGTACATTCTCACTTGATGTATCACGTCACCCTTATACCAGGTGGTGTGGCTCCTCCCTTGGCTGCACCACCATCTTTTTTTCAGATCAGCGCCACGTAACGATTCCGCTCTTCTCACGTGCAGAGGTGCTAAATGGCGCGATGCCCAATGCCATCCTGCTCATCTGCGGGAACTACAGCGGCGACACCCCGAAAAGCAGTTCATGAAGCCAGAGAACAAAGACGATATAAAGAATCAGGCCGGCGACAATGGCGATCCAGTCATTGAACTTTGAAGGCGGAGCGCCCGGAATTTGCCGCGGCTGCCGCTTGCTCACCGACAGCAGATCTGCGAACACCCACAACAGGAAGGAGCCGAACAGGACCAGATCGGCGAGGGTACCGTTGGCGAGCAGGTGCGCCGCGGCCCAGAGTTTGGTGGCCAGCAGCATCGGATGTCCGACGGTCGCCGTGATTCGACCGGGAACATAGGCGGCAACCAATAAGGGGAAAACAGGTATCAGGATGAAGAGTGATAAATGTTGCAGCCAGACCGGGGTATAATAAAGTTCGACCACCTCGGTCCGGGCTTCACCGTAGCCTCTGATTATCAGTATCAGACCCGCCAACGCAATGAGCGAATAAATACCCTTCCAGCTCCACACTCCAAGCCGTTCCGTCATCTTGTCGCGCCACGGCTCGTTAACGATTGAGATCGAGTGGATCCCAAGAAAAATGATTAATCCAGCTATCAATTGACCCATTGTAGTTCTCCTGGCTATGCCCCTGAGGGCTTCGTCCACATGCAGAAGCTCAGATTTTATCTGCATGCTCTCTACAATAGGGCACGAATTTGAGCTTGTCAGGTGAATAGGCCGGAGCAGAAACAGGCGAGATGCAGATTCGTATCAGGCAGCTGTGGAACAGCGGATTGCAAATATGTTGACTACCAGATCATGCCGTCGCACTGTATAGATTCAGAAGAGGCACTGCACAGAGGTTCTCTTGTCACCTGGATGGCATCCAGATTAAAGAATCAGTGCATCATTTCGATCGGGACATGCACGCAGGAGACGAGCAGCGATGACCGAAAAAAAACAGACTGTTTATTCTCTGGACCAACGTCGACCGCCTGACTGATGGTCGATGGGGTGCCCTGGCTGAATAGGAGGTTTCTATGTTCAAAGTGACGAAGCGTGGAGATAATCGTCTCGACATCGAACTGAGCGGCAGGCTTGACTCGGATGAGATGAAGGCTGCCCTCGATGATCTGATCGATCAATCCGACGCCATCGAAAACGGCAAAATGTTGTACGATATCATAGACTTCAACATGCCATCGATGAATGCAATCGCGATAGAGTTGTCGCGTATGCCTGAGTTGTTCGGGCTCATCAAGAAATACTCGAAAGTTGCGGTGCTCTCCGATACAAACTGGATTAAAAAAGCGAGTGAACTTGAAGGCATGCTGATTCCTGGCCTGGATATCAAAGCTTTTGACCGGGAGCAGAGAGAACAAGCAGAAAAATGGCTCGAGTCGGAAGAGGCCGGCTAAGCGGAAGCATCTGCATCCGTGCGGCGTTCGATCTTGGGTTCACCTGCGTGGTCGTGGAGGATGCATGCGCCAATGGCCCGGACTAAAATCCCTTAGACCGTTTCGTCTGACCCAAATCAGACCGCGATGACCACAGTGAATGTCGATTTTTCAATCAGCCCCTCCTGCCGATGACCTCATATATCAAACCGGATAATCTACTGGTTCCTGAATTGGGACGATTCAGGGGAGGCAGCAGCAGGCCCATGATGGCCATGCTCGAGGTCACCAACAGGTGCAACATGAGCTGTCCCGTCTGTTTCACCGATGCGCACCGAAAAGGGTCCGACCTGGCGATTGACGAAATTGAAAGAAGGCTTGATAAACTCCTCGAGATTGCCGGATCGATTCCTCTGCAGATAAGCGGCGGGGAGCCCACCTTGCATCCCCAGCTTGGCGACATCGTCGGTCTGGCCCGGAGCAGAGGGTTCCGCAATATCGAACTGGTTACCAATGGCATCGTCATCAGCACTTCCCGGGATTATCTCGAGGAGCTGGTCGACCGGGGACTCACGGCGGTCTATCTGCAGTTCGATGGGTTGAGTAAAAAGACCTACACGACCATCCGCGGGCAGGATATGAGCAGGGTGAGATGCAGGAGTGTAGAGGCAATCCGCCAGGCCAAGATCTGCTGCACCTTGGCAGTCGCCGTGACCCCCGGGGTCAACGATGGCGAACTCGGGGACATCGTCTCCTTCGGGATCGCCAATATCGATACGGTGCGGGCGATTAATTTCCAGTCGGCCACCCCGTTTGCCGGTCGCTTCGAAGTGGGTTCCCAGGAGCGGAGTTACCGCCTGGATGAGCTGGTTGCCATGATCGAGACGCAGTGTGAGATGGATCAAGGCGGCTTCGTTTCAGATCTCTTTGGTCATCCCCAGTGCAATGCGATGTCGCTGGTCTATGTGGTGGACGGTCGGCTGAAACCGCTTTTTTCTTATATTTCACCGCAGACCAGGCGCAATTTCCTGGGCAAGGATCCACGGCAGATTCTGCTTGATCTGTTTCGGGGCAAAGACTATTTCTGCCGAAAATACCTGATCAGTCCCCGGACCTGGAAGTTCCTGGCCGAAGCGGTCGATATTTTCGGCACTGAGCACCGGCTGCAGTCCCTTCTGAAGGCCAGACACATTCTCCTTTTCGCGAAAAGCTTCATGGACCGCTCCGCTCTTGATCCGTCCCGCCTCGACAAGTGCTGCTATGGGATAGCCACCGACAAAGGTATTTACTCGTTCTGCGCCTACAACAACCTGCATCGATTTGCCTGAGGTAAAGGAAATAGTAATGGAAAGATCAGCCGGCTCCATATGCCGCCAATTTGGTAGCGTCATTCTCATCTTGATTCTGACGGCGGGCTGTACCTCCATAAGGCCACCGCTTGATCGCCACGAGGGCGGGGCGGTTACCGTCGAGAAGTTCAATTATTCGAGCTATGAAGAGCTTCTGGTCCGCTACGTGGATGATCAGGGACTGGTCGACTATGATGGCCTGCTGAACAATCCCCACCTTGTCGATCTTTTTTACAGGGAGGTCGCCGCCTACAGCCCGGACAGCCACCCCCATCTTTTCAGCGATGACGATGCCCGTCTGGCCTATTGGATCAACAGCTACAATCTGACCACCATCAAGGGGGTGCTGCATCACTACCCGATCAGCAGTGTCGAGGACGTGGCACCGCCAGCGCTGCTTTTTTTCTTTCCGAGCAAGAGCGGATTTTTCTTTTTCCAGCGCTTTACTTACGGCGGGGTCGAGACCAGCCTTTATTACCTGGAAAACAGCGTTATCCGCAAAAGATTTGTGGATCCGCGCTACCATTTCGCCCTCAACTGCGCCTCCAGCAGCTGTCCGAAGTTACCCCGGGTCCCTTTTTATCCAGAGCGGCTCGATGAGCAGCTTGAAGCGGAGTCGGAAAAATTCATCAATTCGGCGGCCAATGTGCGCTATGACGTGGAGCAGAAGACACTCTATCTGTCCGCTATTTTCGACTGGTATGAGGAAGATTTCCTCAACTGGCTGGATCACATCTCGCCGGGAAAGGACCTGACGATCGTCGACTATCTTCTGGACTACCTCGATGAAGAAACCGCTGCCCCGATCAGAAAGGACCGCGAGACGCTGAAAATCGATTACCTGGTGTACGACTGGGGGCTCAATGATCAGGGTGGTGAAACCAACCAGTCTGCTCGATAGCGGCAATCGAGGTCAAAACCAGGTTGGACCGGCTGTAAAACCTGCCGGTTTCCTGATGCCTGATCTCAACAACCGAATCGGCTCCCGCTGACTAGAGCCACAGCGCTTCCTGATGCCGGATCCTGGGGAGATAGTACTACTCGATTCGCCACCAGAAGCGCTGCGTTTCCCCCGGGCTACCCCTTGAAGCCGTTGTCCAGGTGCGAACCGTCGCAGATTGGCTTCTTCTTCGACCCGCCGCAGCGGCAGAGGACGTAGTGATCGGCCATCGGCAACAGCTTATCCGAATCCTGGTCATCGATTAAGGTGATCTTGCCCTCAATATTATAGGGACCGTCCTCTTCGACAACGATCTGTTCAACCCCGTCGAAATAATCCTGGTGGTGGACCCCATCGATGATGTAGCTCAGTGCGCCGGAAGGGCACTTGCGGATGGTTTCGATGATCTCTTCGACAGGTGCCGCATCGGGTTCGTACTTGGGTGCGTCATGGGTGCCGAACACCGGTTCGAGTTCGCCGCAGTAGCCGGCGCCCATGCAGAGATATCGATCAAAGACGATGGTAATCTTTTCACCGCGATAATACTCAAGCTCTTTCTTATCGGAATCTTCTCTGCTGCCTTCGAAGTTGATGGTTGCATGGGTGCCGTCGCACAATGGCTTGTACTTGGACTCGCCGCAGCGGCACAGGGAGGTGACCCGTTCCATTTTGGCCGGTTTGCCATCTTTACCGATCATTGTGCAATCAACCGCCATGAGAGGACTGTATTTACTTAGAATAATTTGACTTTTAGGCATGCCATCCTCCTCGGTAGAATGTCTGGGAATATCCTTTTTTGACTGCTGGCCGGTCGCCTCACCAGTCAAGAGCGACCGAACATTACAGACCAGAATACCCTATATTACGCCGATTATCCACCTGGCGCCCATCCTG
>CBFCWR010000234.1:0-5142 GCA_965601575.1 uncultured Desulfofustis sp.
CCGACTCGGTGACCCTTGAAGAAGCTGCGGCGATGATGCTGCAGGGAATGACGGCGCGTTATCTGCTCAAGGGGTGTGCTCACATCGGCTCGAATAGCACGATCCTCTTCCACGCCGCGGCCGGCGGCGTCGGTTTGATCATGTGCCAGTGGGCGGCGCATCTCGGCGCCACTATTATCGGCACGGCGGGCTCCCGAGAAAAGGCTGATCTTGCCCGGCAACACGGCTGCACCCACACAGTCCTGTACAACGACGAGGATTTTGTCTCTGCAGTGGAGGAGCTGACTGGCGGCACGGGTGTTGATGTGGTCTACGATTCAGTTGGGCAGGCAACCTTTGCCAAGTCGCTCAAGTGTTTGCGTCCCATGGGTATGATGATCACCTTCGGCCAATCTTCGGGACCGATTGAGCCGCTGGACCTTGGTACGCTTGCCGCCCACGGTTCACTCTTTTTGACCAGGCCGAGCCTGATGCATTACACCGCCCGGCGCGAGGATCTGGTTGCTCACGCCGAAGACCTGTTTGAGGTGGTTACCAGTAAGGTGGTTGCAGTGCGTATCGGCGGTCGTTTCACACTCGCCGAGGCGGCCGAGGCCCACCGTCAGCTGGAGGCCAGGAAAACCACCGGCAGCTTGATATTGCTTGTGTAAGCCGCCTCTTTGATAAGAGCGGATCCAGGGGCGCTTTTCTTTGGATAGGATCTTCTTTCCGGTTGGTGAGCGTGACGTTCAAGTGATCATATTATTTCTGGATTTTAGCTGTATCGTTGCCCATGAACCTCAGCCTAATGGCCACCATGCTTATGTGGTTTTGTCCCATGGGGATGCACGTGGTGATGGGCGTGCAGGGCGGAGTGATCGGCGGCAACGATGCGGCCCGCTTCCATGCCGGCGAGATCGGTGCAGGTTGCGGCCAGAAAATCGTAATCGTGGGATATGATGATAAAGCCGAGTCCAAGGCCGGCGATGATGTCGATCAGACGCTCCCTGGTATCGGGATCGAGATTGTTGGTGGGTTCGTCCAGGAACAGCGCGCGGGGGTTCATCGCCAGAATGGTGGCCAGCGATACCAGCTTTTTTTCTCCGCCTGAAAGGTGATGCGTCACCCGTTCCTGGAGATGGTCCAGTCCCAGAGTGGCCAGAGTCCGGCGGGCTGTTTCTGCCGCCTCTTTCGGTCCCGCTCCGAGATTCAGCGGCCCGAAGGCGACATCCTCGATAACCGTTGGTGAAAAGAGCTGATCGTCAGCGTCCTGAAAGAGCAGACCAATCTCCTTGCGCAGGGCAAAGAAATCATCTGAGTGAAGCAGTGTGTCTCCTTTAAACCTCATTGTTCCGGATTGAGGTTTCAGCAACCCCATCATGCAGTGAAATAAGGTCGTTTTACCGCAGCCGTTGGGACCGATCAGACCCAGTTGCTGTGTGTCTCTGAGGGTGAGATTGATCCGGTCCAGAACGGGTGCTTGGACACCCGGATAGGAAAAGCTGATCTCTTCGAGTTTGATCAACGGTGGTTCACTCATAGTGGGATCCTGTTGAATAGTTCGATTGAGATCAGGATGGCGACGGCACTACTCATGCACAGCGCGAAAGTGATCTCATTTTTTCCCACCTGTGATTCATAGAGCGTGTGAAACTGCCCCTGAAAACCACGTAATGCCATGGCCTGCTTGACCCGTTGGGCACGATGGTGGCTTTTGATCAGGGTCATCCCGAACAGATAGCCGGTGGTGCGGTAGGTGTGCAGATTGGTTGTGGCCTTGAAACAGCGTAATCTTGCTGCCCTCACCAGTCGCAGGTATTCCTGGTGGATGACGAATATATAGCGATAGGAGAAGAGCAGCAGCAGACAGAGCTTGGTCGGCACCTTCAGCTTTACCAGCGCCTGTCCCAAGGCTGCCAGCGACGAAGTGGCGACCAGGGCGATCAGCACCAGCACGGTCGCGTTGGTCTTGATGGTTATCAGCGCGGCCAGATTAATGCCCTGCCGGCTGAGTTCAACGGGGCCGAGTGTGAGGACCGATGTTCCCGGATAGGTGAGCGGCAGGGTGAACCAGAGAAAGAGAACGAAGCCGTTCACCAGAAGAAGGCGCCTGACCACCAGCTTGCGATCGAGCCGGGCAGCACGAACCAGCAGCAGAGACAGGATCAGCCCGGCGCCGGCAGTGGCGAAGGTTTTGCTGAGGGCGATGACGATGACCAGAGCAAGGCCCGCCAGCAGCTTGACCCGGGCATCGAGCCGGTGCAGAACAGAGGTGGAGGTGCTGAAGGCTTCAAAGTTCATTGATGACGATTTTCATCCGGGGGGACTCACCTACTACCTTGCCTCTCCTCGCTGCGCCCCCAGGAGGAGCTCGGGATGCACCCGGCCGATGAATACGACGACGAACATGGTGATAAACCCCTCGATCACCATGATCGGAATGTTGGCCAGGATGGTAATTTTGGCAGTGGCCAGAAAACCCGCGTCAGTGAAAGCGAGAGACAGGGCCATGAATACTGCTGAAAGTAAAATTGTCCCGCTGCCGGCAATGAAACCAGCCAGTGGACGGGTGTTGGTGCGGTCTAAGAGCGGTCGGACCAGATAAAAACAGAGTACCGCCGGAAACGCCATGTTGAACGCGTTGACGCCTAATACCATCAGGCCCCCGTACTGAAAGAACACCGCCTGCATCAGCAGGCCAACCACGATAGCCGGAAAACAGGCCCACCCAAGCACGATGCCGAGCAGTCCGCTCAGCACCAGGTGGATCGATGCGGGACCGATGGGCACATGAATAAGCGAGGCAACGAAAAAGGTGGCCGTCAGCATCGACACTTCCATGATCCGGTCCAGGTCGAATTTTTTCAGACCAATCATCGTACCGATTGCGGTGAGCGATGCTCCGCCAAGCAGCACCGGTGCGGAGAGTATACCTTCAGATATGTGCATGGAGATGCTTCTAACTACTTAAATAAATTTAATATCCAGCGAAACCAAAACCCGGTAACATAAATTGTCAATTCGTAACACTAGTACTCGATTTGTGGGCGGCTCGCAAGGTTAATTCCGGTGGAGAACACGGCACCGTTTCCTGACTTCTCCGCTTAGAATACCCTTGTATTTTATTGCCGGTGCAACTAGATTCGGGCAGGTTTGGACAAAGGGTCAATCGGGATTATAATGATTGCCACATTGCAAAACTTTATTGTCGTATAAATCAGGGAATTGAACCAGGGGCATCGATAGCCCTGCAAAAGTGAAGTGACCCCTTGCGAAGCAGCAAATCCGGGTACTGATATGACCAGACACAATTTGCGAGTCGAAAAAATTGGCGGGACCTCCATGTCCCGGTTCCACGAGATAATAGACAACATAATCCTGCGCAAAGAAGACGATATCTTCGGCAGGGTATATGTGGTCTCTGCCTATGCCGGGGTGACCAACGACCTGCTGGAGCATAAGAAGACCAGGCAGCCGGGGATCTATAAGTTGTTTGAGGATCAGGAAAACTATCCCAGGAAGATGCTGACCCTCAGGGATCAGCTCATCGAACTCAATGAGAGCCTGGTCGATTGCGGCCTGGACGTCGATGAGGCCAACGATTTCATCGGCGACCGCATAGATCTTTCCATCAATATACTGCGCAGCATGGAGAATGTGCTTGCCTCCGGCTATGTGTCACGCGGAGAACTGCTGCTGGCTGCCCGTGAGCTTCTCGCCTCCCTGGGCGAGATGCACAGCGCTTACAATTCGGCCAATATTCTTAAAAATAAGGGATTTCAGTCAACCTTCGTCGACCTGAGCGGTTGGGAGGACGGCCGGCAATTAACCATCGACCAGCGCATAAAGGACAGCTTCGACAATGTCGACCCGTTTTCCTCAATCTGCTTTGCAACCGGCTACACCAAAGGCACGGAAGGCATCATGCGGGAATTCGACCGGGGCTACTCTGAGGTCACCTTCTCCAAGGTGGCAGTACTGCTTGGAGCCTCGGAAGCGATTATTCACAAGGAATATCATCTCTGTTCCGGGGACCCGCTGCTGATCGGCGAGGAAACCGCCCACCCGGTCTGCAACACCAACTACGACGTCGCCGATCAGTTGGCGGATGTGGGCATGGAGGCGATTCATCCCAGGGCCTCGAAGCCCCTGGAGATCAACTCTATTCCGATCCGGGTCAAAAACGCCTTCGACCCCGACCACCCGGGTACGCTGATCAACAACGATTTCGTGGCGCCTGAATCCAAGGTCGAAATCGTCACCGGATCAAACCAGGTGGCCTGTATTGAAGTGCACGATACCAGGATGGTGGGCGAGGTAGGGTTCGACCGGAGGATCATGATGATCTTCGATCGGCACGACGTGTCCTACATCAGTAAAATGACCAATGCCAATACCATCGACCTGATTGTTCTGGAACGTGACTGCAGTCCCCATTTGATGGCCGAATTAAGTGATAATTTTGAAACCGTGACCGCCAACCCGGTGGCCATCGTCTGTGCCATCGGTTCCAATATTGCGCAACCCGGTATCATGGCCAGAGCCGCAAAGGCCCTCGCCGATGACCACATCAATATACTGGCTGTGTCGCAAACGACGCGTCAGACCAATATGCAGTTCATCGTTACCCGGGAAGAATTTGCCGGGGCCCAGCGGGCTCTGCACGCGGCCCTGTGCATGTAACTGATGTGGGGGATGTGGCATGGCTATTCGTCTTTTTGGGGCCAGACCGCGTCTTTTTCTTCGGCGACCAGGTAGCAGAATTTATTCCATTCGAAAGTCTTGTTGGAGATGGGGCAGCGCAGGGTAACCGTTTTATCGTTGACGGCGGCCACCTCCCAGTCACCGGCCCGGCGTGAATTCTCGATTCTGATTTTCTGTCCGACTTGAAAAGGGTAGGGTTTAAATACGCTCACGTCGTATCCCATTGTCGCCTCCATTTTTCCTTGACTCCCCGCCCAGCTTTACCATACATGTTGATGGCGGCCGGCTAGGCTGGACACTTTTCCAGCAAAAGTTCATCGACGGCGGTCACCGATGGCGAATCGTCGGCCAGTTCCATCAGCGATCGCTTTTCCATATCGAAATCGAGCAGGGCCGGATCGTCAGGAATGATACCAAAGATGGGGACGCCAATTTCCTCAACCTCCTCGAGGAACTTGG
>CBFCWR010000235.1:0-5141 GCA_965601575.1 uncultured Desulfofustis sp.
AGGTTGCAGTCAAGCTTGATGCCGCACAGGAGTAAAGCAGTAGTGAAATAGTCAACAACAGGAGCAAACGCCACAATGTACGGAAATTCCTACTAACCTGCATCACCTCTCCTATTCAAAAAAGCTGAACCACTGAAGGATCACCAACGATTGCGGGCGATCAATCTCCGAGACAGGTGCCCACGTTGCGCGCACTTTCCAGCCAGCAGTGGTCAAGAGGAACCACTTTTCTTCTACCAACCACGTCTTTGAGCGGCAGCGGTTCGGTGCCGTCACCCCTGACAGCGATCATCACGTTGGATAGTCCCTCTTCGATATATCGTACGCAGGCGCTGCCGAGTTTTGTCGCCAGAATACGGTCTGTGGCCGAAGGTGTCCCGCCCCGTTGGAGATGCCCAAGAATAGTGAGCCGAGACTCCAGGCCCGTCATCTTCTCGAGCTGCTGCGAGAGCCGCAGTGTGTGCTCGGATCGTTTCTTGGAAAAACGACTGTACGATTCAGTTGCCTTCCTGATCTCCTTCTGATTGCCGCCTTCCTTGGCTTTCAGTTTCTTGGCGCGGAGCTTATCCCGTTTCTTTTTCTCATCGATCGACAGAGCCCCTTCCGCGACCACTACGATACTGAAATTGTTTCCCCTCTGCTGGCGATGACGGATGGCTCTGGCCACGTTTTCGTAATCGTAGGGGATCTCTGGAATGAGGATCACATCGGCCCCGCTTGCCACGCCGGCACCAAGAGCCAGCCAGCCGGCATTATGGCCCATCACCTCGATGACGATAATGCGGTGATGGCTGTGGGCTGTCGAGTGCAGCCGGTCAATGGCTTCAGTGGCGATTTCCACTGCGGTATCGAAGCCAAAGGTCACATCGGTCCCATACACATCGTTGTCAATGGTCTTTGGCAAGGTCAGAATGTTCAATCCCTTCTGAGCCAGGCGGAAGGCATTTTTCTGGGTCCCTCCCCCGCCTATGCATACCAGCGCATCGAGATTGTGCCGATAATAATTGTCACAAATTACCTCGGTCATGTCCATGAGTTCACCGCCCACCGGCATCTTGTGGGGTTTATCCCTGCTGGTGCCGAGAATCGTGCCGCCCAGAGTCAAAATTGAAGCGAGCATGGAGCGCTCGAGACGCAATATTCTGTTTTCCATCAAGCCGCGGAACCCGTCCCGGAAACCGACCACCTCCATATTACGTGTGTCCAGGGCAGTTTTTCCAATGGCCCTGATCGCCGCATTCAGGCCGGGGCTGTCGCCACCGGCGGTCAAGATGCCAATGTGTCTATTCATGTAGTGTTCCTGTTGATGGTGGCCTCTCAGGCTGCAATAATCGGCTCACATTTCTGGCCGTTCCACGGATTGCGGTGGCTCAGGCCCGGTTATTCTTTCTGATCCTTCGAATTATTCTGTGACTTTACCCATACAGCTGCCCGCCGATTTCCCTGCCTGGTTTCCATGGCTGCATCAATGGCCGGAAAATCAGCAATAAACTGATTCTTTCTGCTTTTCAGTTTCTGTGATCGATACTGGTCCCACAGGTGATACAGGAAAAGTACAATCAAGACCAGTGCGGAACTCAACTTCAGCCAGTAGGGCATCGTCTCCCGCACTTCAGATATCACAGCCCTCGCCTCGATGTCAAGGAACTGATAGAGGCTATCGAGACCGAGACCGAAGAGAATGGAAATGACGGCAATGACCAACAAATAGCGGATCGTTCCCATCTTCCCGAGAATTCCGATGAGCACCGACAATGAAGTCATGTTGGTGGCCGGCCCGACCAGTAGAAAGACCAGCACGGCGCCCGGGCTTGCCCCTTTGAGCAGAAACGCTGCGGCGATGGGGGTAGAGGCGGTCGCACAGATATAGATCGGCATGCCCATCAAGAGCATGGCCAGCATCGCCACGATACCTCCGCCAAGTATCATCTGCGACAAACTTTCCGGCATATAAACAGTGATTATGCCGGCAAGAAACAGGCCGACAAAAAACCAGACGGCGATATCCGCCCAGATTTCCCTGAACCCATATCTGAGACCATCGGAAAATCTGCCGGTCAAAGTTTTTTTGAGGACGACCGGTTTATCTCTTTCAGCAGTTGTCAAAGTCGGCTCCAGCGGGATCTGCCCGGGCTGAGCTTTCCAACTCAGGCTGTTCTCCAAAAATCCTGCCGCTATACCGGTGACAAAGGCGGCAAGCGGCCTGGTCACTGTCATGATGGGGTCGAGCAGCGCGTAGGTCACGGCAATCGAATCGACACCGGATTCAGGTGTCGATACAAGGAATGAGGCCAGTGCCCCCTTGTTAGCACCCTGCTTCTTGAAGGATGCTGCCGCCGGCAGCACACCACACGATCAGAGAGGCAGAGGAATACCGAACAAAGCTGCCTTTATGACCGAGCGGTATCTCCCGTGCCGCAGGTGGAGGACGATAAAATCCCGATTGATAAATACTTTGATGCAGCCGGCCACTACTATGCCCAAAATGATGTAGGGAGAAGAATCGAGCAGGATCCTCCACATTTCCAGGCCGACTTCGGTTATTGCTGCCATATCTATTTACCGTGCGCCAGTTCCAGTACGTGATCGCGGGCCACCTGGGCTAATTGCCTGACGTGATCATCCACCAGCCGATAATAGAGCACCTGACCATCTCTTCTGTTCTTCACCAGATTCATGGTGCGTAAGATGCGGATCTGGTGGCTGGCGGCCGATTCACTCACCCCGAGAAGGGCGGCCAGATCGCAGACGCACATTTCCTGGCCGGCAAGGGCCAGTAGTATTTTAAGTCTGCCGGGATCAGCCATGGCCTTGAACAGATCACTCATCGAGTCGAGTTCGGTATAATCGAGCAGATGCTGACGAGCCACCTCGAGGCGGTCTTCATGTATGATTCTTCGTTCGCAAAGTTCCTGATTCACTTTAAACCTGTTATATGAATATTTGCTCATATACTAAAACTATAGTAACTCCCGTGCAATAAAGAAGATGCATTTTTTCCACCCATTGACAATAATATCGATGATTATCGACGAATCGGACAATCACCCAGGACGCCCATGCCAGGAACCCTCTACATCGTCGCCACCCCGATCGGCAACCTCGAAGACATGACCCGCAGGGCCACTCGCATCCTGGAGGAAGTTGATCTCATAGCCGCGGAAGACACGCGGCATACCAGAAAACTCCTTAATCATTTCAATATTCAAACCCCGATGGTGAGCTATTACCGGGAGAAGGAGGCGAGCCGCACCGACGAGTTGATCGACCGGCTGCTGGAAGGTGAAACCATTGGCCTGGTCAGCGATGCGGGAACCCCCGGCATCTCTGATCCAGGAGCCATCCTGGTGAACAGTGCGCGCCAGGCAGATATCCCCATCATCCCCATTCCAGGACCGTCTGCGTTGACTGCGGCATTGAGCTGCGCAGGTTTGGAGCCAGGCTCATTCTTATTCCTGGGTTTTGCCCCCGCCAAAACTTCCGCGAGAAAAAAGCTGTTCGAATCGCTGTTAAGCCAGTCGTATCCGCTGGTTTTCTATGAATCACCCCACCGGATCGGCCATTTCATCAAAGACGCCCATGCGGTGCTGGGTGACCGTGAAGTGCTCTGGGCACGGGAGATGAGTAAAAAATACGAAGAGATCGAAGGAACCACTCTGGCACTGCTGGAATCAAAAATAGGTTCCGAGAAGATCAGAGGCGAACTGGTAGTCATTATCCATCCCGGCAGTGAGGATAAACCTGAAGCCGGGTCGCTTGAAGAGATACTGGTCTGGTACCGTGATAATTCAGATTTGTCGCTAAAGGATGTGTGCAAGAGAGTAGCTGCCGATATGGGTATTGGCCGCTCGGAAATTTACAAGCAGGCCCTGAAAATCTGGAACAAAAAGCAGTGAGACCATGAGAACCTGTGTAACCCCTGAAGGAATGTTTGTGTACGGTCTTCATAAACCTTCCTACCGGGTGCGCAACCTGCGCAGCCGAACCAGAATTGAGAACCTGGGAGTTGATCCACACGGATCGGCGGTGATCAACAAGCTGAACTATCCTCAAGGCGACATCGAGGTCGAACAGGCCGACTGGATCTATGAAATTGCCAACCCATTTCCGTTCAGGGGATCAACCTTTATTGGCAAAGGCTGGGCTGACCGCAGTGCGGCTAACCCCGATCGCATCAATTTGGTGGAGAAACCGGAAGTTTCTCTGCATGAAAGACTTGCGGACCAGGGCCTTGACCCCGTCCTCATCGACACCCTGCCCCGACCGCTGCTCCTGGGTTTGGCAACTACCTCAACAGATGGCGCCGACCTGGTGCGGCTGGCCCACCTGAGTTGTCGGTTTCACTGTGATGAAGACGGCCGGCCACTCGGTCTCCACTACACAGACGGATCAGCCGGCAGGCCTGAAATCGTCGATTTTGAGCTCTTCGAGGCTGTTGCCAACAACGAACATTTACCTGACGACTATAAGATCGCCATGGTAATCCGCCCGGGAGCCCAGGGCCACAGTGAAATCATGGGCGACTATCACGAATCTGTGGAGACCCACATTTACGAATATCTGAGAACCAATTCCTATATCGGCGGTGGCCACTATGCCGCAAATATGGCTGATGATGGGATCAGATACCGGATCGCCGATCTCAGCCAGGCAGATATATTCGGTTTGAGGCATCTCTACTACCAGAGATCTTATGTTCGACTCGCCGACTTCCTCGCCATTACAATTCCTGATCTTCCTCTGTCCAAAGACGACCTGGAGGAGTTACGACAAGAGATAGCCGGCCACAGGGACCTTTCGACCACTGACATGGCGGCCACCCTCTGGGGCTGGAACTTTGGTTTTGATTTCAGTTCCTCGGGATACAGGCTCCACGCCTCCCATCAGCAGATCCATCAGCAGTACGCCATGATCCCCGATCAGATCGAACGTTTCCCGGGCTCCACGAAGAAGATGTTCTATCAGCCTTATTCCTCAGGGGACATGATAGAGGAGGTGATCACCACCTATCGGGAGGCGCACAACAGCAGTTTCTTCAGCGATTATCTCCGGGCTCTGAAGACAAACGTCCGCATGGACGGTCGTGGCGACCTGAGCAGCAATCTGGTCGTCTGGCAGGACGACCAGGTGGTGCTCTTTGT
>CBFCWR010000236.1:0-5134 GCA_965601575.1 uncultured Desulfofustis sp.
GGACCCAGTTCCCAGTTGAACCCCCAGCGCATGGCATTGTCTATATTGACCACGTCGTCGGCAATTTCAGGAATGCGGTTGAAGGTATAGATGAGCGAATCGCGCAGACTCTTCCAAGCGTATTCGGCCCCCCGGTCAGTACCTCCGAGAATGGTTTTAAGCCGCTGGCGGGGATCATCCACCTGCTTGACCATCTGTACCGATGCAAATTTGGGTTTGGCCAGAGGCAGATAGTCGCCGCTGTTGTAATCGTAGTAGAAGATCTGCCGCGTGCCGTCGACCATCTCTTTTTTGTAAAAGCCCTGGCCGGCCTTATTCCCCAGTTTGCCCTGGTCGATCATGGCGGCCATAAACTCGGGCAGCTTGAAGACCTCCCGTTCTTCATCGTCGGCCACGCTCGCGTAAGAGTTGTTCCCCACGTGGGCCAGCACATCGAGTCCCACCAGGTCAGCCGTTCTGAAGGCAGCACTCTTGGGCCTGGCAGTGGCCGGACCGGCCACCGAATCGACCTCCTCGACCGTCAAGTCCATTTCCATCATGTGCTGAATGCCCTTGTAAATCGCGTAAACACCGATTCGGTTGGCAATGAAATTGGCGGTGTCCTTGGCATAGACCACCCCCTTGCCGAGACGCCTTGATATGAATTCTGCCACGCTGCTGACCAGCTGCGGGTCGGACTCATCGCAGGAGATTATTTCCATGAGCCGCATATAGCGCGGAGGATTGAAAAAGTGAGTTACCAGGAATCGTTTTCGCAGCTCCGGCGGCAGGGTCTTAGCCATTTCGTTGACCGACAGACCGCTGGTATTGGAACTCAGCACTGCCTGGGGATGCAGGTGGGGGATGATTTTCTCGAACAGCCCCCGCTTCACATCGAGGTTTTCGACCACCACCTCGATCACCCACTCACACCCAGACAAAGCAGCGAGATCATCGTCGAAGTTGCCCACCTCGATTCGATCCGCATAACTTTGCAGGTAAAGCGGTGCAGGTTTCATCTTGAGCAGTCCCTGCCGCCCTGCCTCGACGATGCGGTTTCGCACTTCAGGGCTGTCCAGGGTCAAGCCCCGCTTCTTTTCCTCATCGGTCAGTTCCCGCGGCACGATATCGAGCATCAGGACATCGAGTCCGCCATTGGCCAAATGGGCGGCAATGGTGGCGCCCATCACTCCGGCGCCAAGCACGGCTACGCGATTGATCTGAATCATTGTGTTTCCTCAACGACGGCTTTGTTTTTAAAGACCACACCGTTTTCTTGGCTCATATACATTTCATCAACGATGGCCTTGTACTTGTTATAGATTTCCTTGCGTTTCAGTTTCAGGGTCGGTGTCAACTCCCCTCCATCGATCGAAAAGTCTTTCGGTACCAGGGCAAAATACTTAATGGTCGAATAGGGGGGCAGCTTGCGGTTCAATTCGTCGATTCGCTCATCATAGAGTTGAGTGATCCGGCTGCTTTTCACCAGCTCGTAGATATCGATGTAATCGATCTGGTTCTGACGGCTGTAATCGATCAGCCGTTCGATATTAGGAGTGAGCAGTGCCGTGAGGTAAGGCTTGCGGTCACCAAAGACTATCGCCTGGGAGATGAACTTATCGAGTTTGAGTTCGTTCTCGATGGGCTGCGGAGCGATATTCTTGCCTCCGGCGGTGACGATGATCTCTTTTTTGCGATCGACGATATAGACAAATCCCTGCTCGTCTATACGGGCGATGTCGCCGGTCTTGAACCAGCCGTCCTCCAGACACTCCTCTGTGGCCTCGTCATTTTTATAATATCCTCTCATCAGTTGAGGACCTTTGACGAGCAGTTCACCGTCTTCACCAATTTTCAG
This sequence comes from uncultured Desulfofustis sp., assembly GCA_965601575.1. Taxonomy (GTDB): domain Bacteria; phylum Desulfobacterota; class Desulfobulbia; order Desulfobulbales; family Desulfocapsaceae; genus JABDQA01. Next base: position 1,838 of record CBFCWR010000236.1, read on the forward strand.
ATCGGTCCTTTCCACCTTTTTACCCACGGAATCAAACCTGACCTGATCAAGACTGCTGGCGGTCAGTACAGGACTTGTCTCGGTGAGTCCATAGCCGTTGAACACCGGGATACCGATGGCCCACATGAATTCGTTGATGGTTTTGTCCAGCGGAGCCCCTCCGCACACCATGCCGCGCAGCCGACCGCCAAAACGTTTTCTGATCTTTCTGAATACCAGACGATCGAAGAACCGGTACTTGAGACCCAGCAGTCCCACCGGTTTCTTGTCGATATATTTTTTATTGGCGTATTCACGCCCTACGCTGACCGCCCGGTGAAACATGGCCTTGCGAAACGAACTCATCTGGTGGGCACTTTCGTAGATGCGGCTGTGAACCTTCTCAAACAATCGCGGTACGCTGATCATGAAAGTCGGGCGTATTTCGTCCATATTTTCCACCACCCGCTTCACGTCCTCGGCAAAAGCGATATGCTTACCGCACATCAGACAGCCGTAGTAGCCGCACGTTCGTTCGAGGATATGGCTCAGCGGCAGAAAACTCAAAAAGGTCTCGTCTTCTATCCACCCGCCCACCTGGCGGAGTGCCTGGGTCACATTGCAGATGACATTGTACTGGGTGAGGATCACCCCCTTGGGCCGCCCGGTGGTTCCCGACGTATAGATCAGGGTGAGAATATCCTCATGCCTGACCTGATCGATCTTGTCTTCGATCAGGTCTCTCTCCTCCTGACTTATCGGGGTCGACACCTCGGAGAGTTGGTACTGGGTATAGACCGGAAACGAGCGGTCCCCCATGAAACGTTCGTAGGAAATGACCAGTTCGACATGGGGAATTTGGTCCTTTACCTCGAGCAGCTTCTCATACTGGCCCTTGGTTGAGACGAAGACGATTTTGGCCTCGCAGTGATTGAGGATATAAGCGGCCTGCTCCCCGGTGTTGGTGGCATAGATTGGTACAGGAATTCCCTGCCCCGACTGGATGCCGAAATCTGATATGGCCCAGCCAAGCCGGTTTTCCGAGAAGATAGCCACCTTGTCACCGGGCTGCATGCCGGCCTTGCACAGTCCCCGGGCAAGCTGCAGCACTCTGGTGTAAAACTCTTCATAGGTCAGGGAAAGAAAGACACCGCTCTTTTTATAACTTATTGCGGTCCTGTCCCGGTAGCGGATCGAGTTGTCCTTGAGAATGGCTGGGATCGATTGATAGGAAAGAAAGTCCATGGCGCCTCCAGTGAATGATCAGTATTCACGGCTCGGTCCTTCGTTTCGATTATATCACAAATGCACCATTTCTGTATACCTAACCTTTACGTTTAAGTCAACTATCAAAATATATTTTATACCCCATAAGTCAACCAGACAAAAATGTCCGCATCAACTCAGATGACCGTATATTGTATCTAGTTTCAGTGTATTAAAGATTTCACAACGGGATCTTACATTGTGGCATCAGGGGGTGGCCGGGGCGGATAAATGGCATTCAATTTTTATTAATCTTTACGTAAAGAAAAGATCATGCGCTAATTTCGCTGCAGAGGATTACAATTTTTGATCGTCACTTTGCCCTGCAGCAGATTACCCTTGGAATATTCACTGAAGATGCAGGTGTTGGTACGTGGATCATAGTTCTCCACCCACAGGTTATCGTCCTTCCAGGTGGTGGCAATATGGTAGTGACCATCCGGCACACTTATGGTCATGACCCCTCCGTAACGTTTGACGAGCATCTGCTCCAGCCAGAAATAATAAGCGGTCCAGCCAACCAGCAGCAGCAAGCCGGAAACCACCAGAGCGGCTTTCCATTTTTCCGCCTTGGCGCCGAGACCGTAAAGAACAGCTCCAACCACAAGCACAATCAGTATCCAGTACAGATAGGTAACCATTGAAAACCCCTCCTTTTAAGCGTCAGGCGCCTTTTGTCGAACATATGTTTCTCTTTCCCGCATTGCCCCGGTCCCTAATATCAATCCGCTGCGCAATCGATGAATCGGCGGCGTCGCTGCGAATTCAAGTGCCAACCGAAGTGATGCGAAATCACTTTGCTCGTTTCCCGGTTGACCACAATATTAGTAGAGCAATAAGGGCTGATTGCAATATGCACAAGGTTCGTGTTTAATGAACGAGTCTGACCAAGCAACCCCCACCAGGCCGCATCGAACATATCGAGGAGAGCGATGAAAACAGGAGTGGTTTTCGGAGGTTCGGGACTTATCGGGGGAACCATCGTCAACTTCTACAAGCAGCGCCGACCGGGTATTGTCGACATGCTTGCCCCGAGCAGCAAGAAGGTATCGCTGCAGAACTGCCAGGATATTCGCAATTACCTGCTCTCCGTCAAACCCGATTTCGTCATCAATGCGGCAATCGCCAACATAAACGCCGACCCGCAGCTCTCTTTCGAGGTCAACTACGTGGGCGCCATCAATGTTGCCCGGGCGGCCGCGACACTGAAAGTTCCCTATTTTTTCTTCAGTTCCGCAGCCACTCTGCCCCAGGGGAGCGGGCTGCGAGAAACGGACACCTTGCCGCTCAACGCCAAGTTGAGCAACTACGCCAAATCAAAATTGATGGCTGAGGAAACCCTCAGATACATGGCCGACAACGAGGGACTCGACTATAGCTGTATAAGGCTGTCCATCGTCTATGGAAACCACGACCACAAGATTCAGGGATTTCACCGCCTGCTGTTCACCATCGCCGATGAATCCATGCCTTTTCTGTTCACCAAAAAAGGCACCCTGCACTCCTACTCCAACTCCAGAAAGATTCCCTATGCGGTTCACCACATGTTCGAGAATCGCCAGGAATATAGCGGCCAGACTTATCATTTCGTCGATCCGGAGCCGGTGGAACTGGCCGACCTGATCATGACCATCAAATCCTATCTGCAGTTAAAAAGTCCTCGGAAGATATATGTCCCCTATTCGGTTGCCAGAACCGGCAAGAAGTCCCTTCAGATAATTCTGCGGTTGCTCACCAAAGTGGGCCTCAAGGCAACGCTGCCCCCTGAATTGATGTTTCTCGGGGCATTTTATCGTACCCAGACCATTTCCAGTGAAAAGCTCTACAATTCGAGCTTTGTTGATCCGATGCCGGAAGAGACGGTGTACACCAGATTACCTGAAATGATTATTTACTACTTGAAGCGCTGGGCTCACCAGAACCTGATCACCACCTTCGACGAGAAGATCGAATTCGATCAGCAGATTCACGAGGACTTCAAGCACAATCCGATGGCACTGCTGGAATCCATTCACCGGGATGCAACCGCGCCGTTCGATCCCGATACTCTTT
>CBFCWR010000237.1:0-5127 GCA_965601575.1 uncultured Desulfofustis sp.
ATATCAATTAGTTAATGATAATTTTAGATTTACAAAAAAATGGCAACCCTGATATTGACTACGAGCTTGATGGTGGTTAATAACTACTTAGGAATCAATTCCTATTAGCCAAATTTTATGAACATTGACACACATGAACTTGAAGAGCGGATGGCTCATTTCGAGTCGGTGTGCCGGCGCGAGCAGATCAAACTGACGCACCAGCGCATCGAGGTATTCCGCGAGATCGCCCAGACCGAAGATCACCCCGATGCGGAACAGGTGTTCAAGCGGGTAAGAAAGCGGCTGCCGACGGTATCGCTCGACACCGTGTATCGCACCCTCTGGCTGCTGAACGATCTCGGCCTGGTGACCACCCTGGGCTCGAGCCGCGAGCGCACTCGCTTCGATGCCAATCTTGAAAGCCATCACCACTTTGTCTGTGAAAAGTGCGGTTACACCCGTGATTTTTACAGCACTGAACTTGACCACATAAAACTGCCTGAATCGGTGGACACCCTCGGTGAGATAGCAGCCACCCATGTGGAAGTGCGGGGAGTCTGCCGGCAATGCGCCAACAAATAGCACCCAACAGCAACCCTAACGATAGGAGGTAGCACATGAGCGGTGAAAGCAAATGCCCGGTGACGGGCAGAACCAGTAAACACACGGCTGGCAGGGGGACGTCCAACCGCGACTGGTGGCCGGATTCTTTAAATCTTGATGTGTTGCGCCAGCACTCATCCAAATCCGATCCCATGGGCGAGGATTTCGACTACGCCGAAGAATTTAACAGTATCGACTACGAGGCCCTGAAGAAGGATCTGAACGACCTGATGACCGACTCCCAGGACTGGTGGCCGGCGGATTATGGCCACTACGGCGGACTCTTCATCCGCATGGCCTGGCACAGCGCGGGCACCTACCGGACAGCCGACGGACGCGGCGGCGGAGGCACCGGCAACCAGCGCTTTGCCCCGGTCAACAGCTGGCCCGACAACGTCAATCTCGACAAGGCCCGCAGGCTGCTATGGCCGATCAAACAGAAGTACGGCCGTAAAATCTCCTGGGCCGACCTGATGATTTTGGCCGGCAACGTCGCCATGGAATCCATGGGCTTCAAGACCTTCGGCTTCGGCGGCGGACGCGAGGACATCTGGGAACCGGAAAAAGACATCTACTGGGGCGCCGAAGAGGAATGGCTGGCCAACACACGCTATTCGGGCGAGCGCGATCTGGAAAACCCGCTGGCCGCCGTACAGATGGGACTGATCTACGTGAATCCTGAAGGTCCCGACGGTAATCCCGATCCCGTCGCTTCGGGCAAAGACGTGCGCGAGACCTTCAAGCGCATGGCCATGAACGACGAGGAGACGGTCGCCCTGACCGCCGGCGGCCATACCTTCGGTAAATGCCACGGCGCCGGCGACCCGGCCCACGTGGGACCTGAACCGGAAGGGGCCCCCATCGAACAGCAGGGCCTGGGCTGGAAGAGCAGCTACGGCAGCGGCGTGGGTCCGGATCAGATCGGCAGCGGCCTCGAGGGCGCCTGGAACCCGACCCCGACCAGATGGGACATGGGCTATTTCGACATGCTTTTCGGCAACGAATGGGAACTGGTCAAGAGCCCGGCCGGCGCCCAGCAGTGGACGCCGAAGAAGTCGACCGACGACAATATGGCCCCGGCCCCCGACGATAAGTCGAAGAAGGTGCCGATCATGATGACCACGGCCGACATGGCGATGCGGATGGATCCGGCCTACGAGAAGATCTCACGCCGTTTCCATGAGAATCCCGACGAGTTCGCCGACGCGTTTGCCCGGGCCTGGTTCAAGCTCACCCACCGCGACATGGGACCCAAGGCGCGCTATCTCGGTCCTGAGGTTCCGGCAGAAGACCTGATCTGGCAGGATCCCATCCCGGCCGTCGATCATGAGCTGATCAACGATGCCGACGTGGCCGCCCTGAAGGCAAAGATCCTCGATTCGGGCCTGTCGATTCCTGAGCTGGTGAGCACTGCCTGGGCCTCGGCCTCGAGCTTCCGCGGCTCCGACATGCGCGGCGGTGCAAACGGCGCGCGGATTCGCCTGGAACCCCAGAAAGGCTGGGAGGCCAACCAGCCCGATCAGCTGGCCAAGGTCCTGAACACCCTGGAAGGGATCAAGAACGATTTTGACAAGACCGTCTCCCTGGCCGACCTGATCGTGCTGGCCGGGTGCGCCGCTGTCGAGCAGGCCGCCAGAAGCGCGGGACACGACGTGACGGTGCCGTTTACCCCGGGCCGCATGGATGCCTCGCAGGAACAGACCGATGTCGAGTCATTCTCCGTCATGGAGCCGGAAGCCGATGGTTTCCGCAACTACATGAGAGCCAAGTACAGTGTCTCGGCAGAAGAGATGCTGGTCGACAAGGCCCAGCTGTTGACCCTGACCGCCCCAGAGATGACCGTTCTGGTCGGCGGCCTGCGGGTCCTCAATGCCAATTTCGGCGGCGCCCCGCACGGCGTCTTCACCGACAATCCGGAAACATTGACCAACGACTTCTTTGTCAATCTGCTCGACATGGGCACCGTCTGGAAGCCGACCTCGGAAGATGCGGATGTCTTTGAAGGCAGCGACCGCAAGACTGGAGAAGCCAAATGGACCGGCACCCGGGTAGACCTGGTCTTTGGTTCCAACTCCGAACTGCGGGCCCTGGCCGAGGTGTATGGATCGGCAGACGCCCAGGCGAAGTTCGTCAACGACTTTGTCGCCGCCTGGGATAAGGTCATGAACCTGGATCGCTTCGACCTGGCGTAAAAGGATGAGCATCAATCCGAGATCTTGGGGACAGATTTAAATCTGTCCCCCATTAGTTAAACAATAGACCTTGGAATAAGGGGACATGATTATAATCGTGTCCCCTTATTCCCAATTCTTCAGGACGGGGACACAATACCAAAGCGGTCCCTAAATTATGGGACAGCTCAGGTATTGTGTCCCCATCGGTATATATATTTTATAAGGAGAAACCCATGCACGAAAAAAGCATCGACCTGCTGAACAAGGCGGTCGCTGATGAAATCACTGCCCTGCACCAGTACATGTACTTCCATTTCCACTGTGATGACCAAGGCTATGATTTGCTTGCCGGCCTGTTCAAAAAAACGGCCATCGAAGAGATGATCCATGTGGAAAGACTCTCGGAGCGCATTCTTTTTCTCGGCGGCGACGTGGAGATGAAGGCCTCAGCCGAGGTCGAGAAAGTCCAGGATGTTGCCAAGATGCTCGAGATGTCCCGCCAGATGGAGATGGGCAGCGTCAAAGACTACAACGTCTGGGCAAACGAGTGCAGCGCCAATGCCGATTCAGTTTCAAAAAAGCTCTTTGAAGATTTGGTGGCCGACGAAGAAGGCCATTACGACCAGTACGATGTGGAACTCGATAACCTCAACAAGTTCGGCGAGCGTTATCTGGCCCTGCAGTCCATTGAACGGAGCAAGAGCCGGTCGATGGCGGGCGGCGAATAAACAGCCATTAACCTTGTAATCTTGGGGACAGCAATCATGGGGACAGATTTAAATCTGTCCCCTCACCTTACCCCGACTCATACTCCACCAGCACCCCTTCCCGCTGCATTTCATCGGCCACGGTAAAGGTCGCAAAGGTAATAACATCTGCCTTCTCGCTCGGATCGTCGGTCAGGACATTTTTCCAGTTCAGTCGCAGCGACATCAGCCGCATATTTAAGACATCTTCGGGTGTTGAAAGGAATTGTTCCACGATGCTCAACCAGTCCTCCGGGGTTTCGTTCCCAGTTTTGGCAGAGGCGATCTCATCCTCGGTTTCGGCGAGCAGCTTATCGATCTCTTGTCGCTTTCTGGATTTTTCCGGGTCATAGGGCACGAACATGCAGCCCATGTCCGCCCTGGTCTCTTCGCCAAACATCTTGCCCATGGTCCTTAACCACTGCTGCCGCTGGTTAAGGTCAACGAGCCTGGTGCGAATCTCGGACAAGTGTCCTGCCGCCGCCTCGATCAGGATATCGAAGGTGTACTGCTCCAGCGCCTCTCGCGAATCCGCCAGGTTTGGCGATAAGCCCACAATGGCGTGATCGGTGAAAGTGACCGCTCTCATCGCCGCATCCCCCACCACCATGTCGCCCATTTTTTTGGTCCCGAAAATTGTTCTTTCCTTGCTGGACATGGTCAGCAGCGCTACTCGCTGGGTACCCGAAAGGGCGGCTGAAGGTCGCGTCAGGTCCGCGCGACTCAGGAGTTCTTCAAGCTGCTCAGCCTTGGTGAATGCCGCCCTGATGAAGGGGTCGCTGCGGGTGCCGTTGCGGCGCAGTTTTATCGGTCCCGGGATTTCCGCCACCAGGGACCGGCAGTGCGCCCGGCAAGTTTTCAGCGGTTCCCGCAGCCTGGTTTGGTAGTTTTTGGCGAGCTTAAGTTGTGGTTCAATGATGTTGACCGCAGCATCGACACGTTCGTGGTCCGGACTGCTCCGGATCAACCCTTCGATACGGTTCCGTAAGGAGTGAAAGATACCCATCAGCTAGAGCATGAACGGCGTCTTTTCCTGGTATTCACCGAAATCTTTATCTATGGAGCTGAAAATATCTAGGATTTTTTCTTTTGTCTCCATCGTGTTGTGAACGGTCTCCTGGGCATCGAGCTCGCGAAGCTGGGCAATGGCCTCATCAATTGTCGATTTGAATTTCTCCACCCTGGCACTGAGCTGTTCCTTCCCTTCGATGCTGGTCTTTTCCACCATGTCCCCTAGTTTCTCAAGGCCCTGCTGCCATTCGCCTATCTTGTCGTCGATGATATCCTTATAGGTTTGTGATTGCATGGAAATCCTCCTCTTGTGGCTGCCTTGTAATTTACAACAACAGGGTTTCCTGATCCCCGGCCTGCTCTTCCCTTAATTATAAATCCTGATCAGAAATCGGCCAAAGATGATCTCGCTAGGACTCGACCTGCTCGGTAGAATTCCGATCTGTCGCTCCGGTAGGGATATTTTTCCCGGACTTGTTGAAGATAGCGCAGATCGACAACCCCGCTCAGCACGCCGGGTGAATCGTCGAGCGTTTCAATAGTGCGGCTCCGGCCATCAACAAATGGTGGACAGAACACCGATCTGCCGTTGTCCAGGCCGGCCCAGTTGG
>CBFCWR010000238.1:0-5123 GCA_965601575.1 uncultured Desulfofustis sp.
ATCTGAAAGTCGAGCCCGAGATGCTGCGTGATGAGAATGGAATTCAGCAGCTCATGGCACTGTTGAAATCGATGTGCAGCCTCGGCGTCTATCACGTCCAATTCAACGTGATCGATCAGGAAAAATTGATCGCCGCCCAGCAAAACCCCGATGATCATCGCGGACTGCTGGTCAGGGTGGCAGGCTACACCGCCTATTTCACCGAACTCGGAAAAGACGTACAGGACGAGATTATCGGGCGTACGGTGGTGCGCGAAATATCTGCCAGCTGATTGATGACACCTCCCAAGAAAGCGGTTGTCCTGAGGGTTGAAAAGACTTCCATCCATGACGGCGCCGGTCTCAGGACCGTGGTCTTCCTGAAGGGGTGCCCGTTGAATTGCAGATGGTGCTCAACCCCCGAGGGGCAGTCTGGAGCCATCGAACTCGGATTGTCCACGCACACGTGCGATGACTGCGGAATCTGTATTGATGTATGCCCTGAAGGGTGCTTCACGGCCGACATCGATGGCTCGTGTCGGCTTGATCCTGACAAATGCACGTTGTGTTTTGCCTGCGTTGAAACCTGTCCTCATTCTGCCGTACAGGTCTACGGCCAGGAAATGACCGACCGGCAGGTAATTGAGTTGATCAGCCGGGATGAAATTTTCTATTTTCATTCGGGCGGCGGGGTCACGATCAGCGGCGGCGAATGTTTGACCCAGGCTGAATTCGTCCACAGCGTGCTCAAGGAGTGTAGAGCGAGGGGCATCGATACGGCCCTGGAGTCCAGCCTTTTCGCGCCATGGCGGGCAGTCTCTCTGGTTCTCCCGCACCTGGGCGCTCTCTACGTCGATATAAAGCACAGTGATTCTCATACCCACCGGGAGCTTACGGGGATTGGCAATGAGCGGATCTGGGAAAATTTGACCCATATCGATGAGCTGGACCAGCAAATCCCTTTGTATATAAGGGTTCCACTGATTCCGGGAATAAATGACTCGAACGCCAACCTGCGAGACACCCTGGCGCGGGTTTCGTCTCTGAAAAAAGTGCAGGGTCTCGAACTGCTCCCCTATCACCGACTGGGCGTTGCCACCTACGCTGATTTGGGCAGGGAGTATGCACTTAATAACGTGCACCCACCTTCACCAGACTACCTCAGCGAGCGAAGGGACTTCCTCCGCGCCCAGAACGCCGCGATCCCCGTCACTGTGGCAGGCTGACAAAAACCATCTGCCCTGCCCTGCGCCAGAACCCCTGCAATGTCATGTGGCGTTGCTACATAACTTGAGATTTGCCAAGCTCTCCATCACTGAATATTGTTGGTCAAAAATGGACTTCTCAAATAACCTGAACCGGACTCAAACCATTCTTGAAATTTTACGTCAATAGATTTACCTCAGACCCACACAACTATCCTCCGATCATACGCCATGCAAAGAACATGCTGCCCCGACTCGGCCACCCTGGCCCAGACAATTGAAGGACGACGCCTGCAGCAGCAGGAGACTGGAGAGAAGAACTGGTACCGATGGGGCCCGTACCTCAGTGAGCGGCAATGGGGTACGGTCCGTGAAGATTACTCTGCCGACGGCGAGCCGTGGGATTACCTGGTCCACGACGACGCCCGCAGGAAAACCTATCGCTGGGGCGAGGACGGCCTGGCGGGGTTCAGCGATATCGACCAGAAACTCTGTCTCGGCCTCGCCCTCTGGAATGGCAGAGATCCGATTCTGAAAGAACGGCTTTTCGGCCTGACCAACGCCCAGGGCAATCATGGCGAGGACGTCAAGGAGTATTACTATTTTCTCGACGCCCTGCCCTCCCACGCCTATTGCAAAATGCTCTACAAGTATCCCCAGGAAGCGTTTCCCTATGCCGAACTGGAAGAACAGAACAGGCACCGCAAAGCCGAAGAAGACGAATACGAGTTGATCGACACCGGCCTGTTCGATGACAATCGCTATTTCGACATCCTGGTCGAATACGGGAAAGGCGACACCGATGATATTCTGCTCAAGGTCTCTGCCACTAACCGGGCCACAGAGGCTCATCCGCTGACGGTAATTGTTCAGCTCTGGTATCGTAATGTCTGGAGTTTTTCCTCCGGCATCCCACGTCCCGCCCTGACCCTCAAGGATGGCGCAGTACATTGCGACCATCCGGATTTTTCCGATCTCTCACTGGTCGGCGATCAGGCGGAGTTCCTGTTTTGCGACAACGAAAATGCAGCTGCCGGCGTGGCCTATCCCAAGGAATCATTCCATCTAGCCGTGGTGGAATCCCGGACAGAGGCGGTCAATTCTGCAATGACCGGAACCAAGGCCGGCCTCAAGTTCGAAGCCCTGGTTGCAGGGGGGGAGACCGCCATTTTCAGGGCGCGCCTTGGGAACAACAAAACGCTGGGGGACTTTGAGCAAGTCATGGACAGGCGTCGAAACGAGGCTGATGAATTCTATCACCAGCTGCAATGCCGGATTACCGATCCAGAAAAGCGGTTGATCCAGCGTCAGGCCCTGGCCGGCATGATCTGGAGCAAGCAGTTCTACTATTACGACGTCGACCGCTGGCTCGAGGGCGATCTTATCCCCCCCCCATCATCGAGACAAAAAGGACGCAACCGGGACTGGCGCCACATGCGCAACCATGATGTAATCTCCATGCCAGACACCTGGGAGTATCCCTGGTACGCCACCTGGGATCTGGCCTTTCACTGTTTACCGTTGGCCCTCATCGATTCCCATTTCGCCAAGCAGCAGCTCCTGCTTTTTACGCGCGAGAATTATCTACACCCCAACGGACAGCTGCCAGCTTATGAATGGAACTTCTGTGATGTCAATCCGCCGGTGCACGCCTGGGGGTGCTGGCGCGTGTTCCAGATCGACAGGGCCCAGCGCGGCGGTGAAGGCGATCTTGCCTTTCTGGAGCAGGTATATCACAAACTGCTGCTCAATTTTACCTGGTGGGTGAACCGCAAAGACGTGGAAGAACTCAATGTCTTCCAGGGAGGATTTCTCGGTCTGGACAACATCGGCGTATTCGACCGCTCCAAGCCCCTGCCCACCGGCGGCCATATAAACCAGGCCGACGGCACCGCCTGGATGGCCATGTACAGCCTCAACATGATGAGAATTGCCCTGGAACTGAGCCTGCATAATCCTGTCTACGAGGAGATGGCCATCAAGTTCTTCCGCCATTTTCTGAACATCGCCAAGGCGATGACCAATATGGCAGGCTGCGGTATCGGCCTCTGGGATGAGGATGACAAGTTCTATTATGATGAGTTGTCGCTGCCCGATCAGCACGGCGAAATGCAGCGTATTGCCCTGAAGGTGCGCTCGCTGGTCGGCATTATACCGCTCTTCGCGGTTGAAACCATCGAGCCTGAGACCTTGTCCAGGCTGCCGCGTTTTGGGCAGGCGCTCAATGATATATTCGACAAGGAACCGGAATTGGCTGGACTGGTTTCGCACTGGCATGAACCGGGCCGCGGCGATCGCCGCCTGCTGTCCCTGCTTCGCGGTCACCGTATGAAACGGTTGCTGCACCGTATGCTCGATCCTGGGGAATTTCTCTCCGATTACGGTATCAGGAGCCTCTCAAAGGCCCATGAAACCACTCCCTACATCTTCGAAATGGCAGGCCATCGCTACGAGATCAAATATGTCCCCGGGGAATCCACCAATCGCATGTTCGGCGGCAATTCCAACTGGCGCGGACCGATCTGGCTGCCGATCAATTTTCTGATCATCGAGTCGCTGCAAAAATTTCATCACTACTATGGCGACGACTTCAAAATCGAGTACCCGACCGGCTCGGGTCAGTACACCACCATACTCGAGGTCGCTCAACATCTCTCCGAGCGGCTGGTACGACTGTTTCAGCTCGACGAACATGAACAGCGGCCCATATACCGCCACTGTGAGCGCATGCAGCAGGATCCGGAATTCAGGGATCATCTGCTTTTTTATGAATACTTTCATGGGGACAACGGACGCGGTGTCGGGGCCTCACACCAGACCGGCTGGACCGCCCTGGTGGCGAAACTCCTCTATCCGCGCCGCCCTCTGAGAGCTTGACAAATTGGAGGAAGAACATGGATGCCCAGTTTCCCGAAGTGGTGATGCCCAAATGTCCTGCCATCCAGCTCCTCAAAGGGCAGAAAGCCATGGTTACCGGGGCAAATTCAGGGATCGGACGCGCCGTCGCCGTTGCCCTGGGTCATGCCGGGGCGGACGTTGCAGTCAACTATGTGGTCAATCCGGAAGAAGCCGAAGAAGTCTGTGAGGAGATACGCCATTGCGGCAGCAGCGCCAAGGCCATCCTGGCAGATGTTGCCGAAGAGCAGCAGGTGCAGGATATGTTCAGGGAGGCCATCGATACCTTTGGCACCATCGACATCCTGGTCAACAATGCCGGTATTCAGCGCGATGCCGCATTCGACGAGATGACGCTGGATCAGTGGCGAAAGGTCATCGACGTCAACCTCACCGGCCAGTTTCTCTGCGCCCGGGAAGCCATTCGTGAATTCAAACGACGCGGTGTTAACCCGGACGTATCCTGCTCGGCGGGAAAAATCATCTGCATGAGTTCGGTGCATGAACTGGTTCCCTGGGCGGGCCATGTCAACTATGCGGCCAGTAAAGGCGGGGTAATGCTGATGATGAAAAGTATCGCCCAGGAAGTGGCCCCCTACCGCATCCGGGTGAACAGTATCGGCCCCGGAGCCATCCGCACCCCGATCAACCGTCCAGCCTGGGAAACCAAAGAAGCGTATGATAAGCTGATGGAACTGGTGCCGTACAAGAGAATCGGCGAACCTGAGGATATTGCCAGGGCTGCAGTCTGGCTGGCCTCGGACGAGGCAGACTACATAACTGGGACCACGCTTTTTATCGACGGCGGCATGACCCTTTATCCCGGTTTTACTGAAAACGGGTAACCTGTTTTCAGCCGGAAACGAGAGATGTTATTTCAGAACCGATATGTAGTCGGAATGTCACCACCTGGAAATAGCAAGCGACGTCTTTGGCGACAGAATTAATTCTGTCCCCGAAGAAGCCCAAAGAAGCTCTGGATAAATACTAACCGAGGAGTCCGAGATGAACACCTTTATCGTCTACTACCACCCCGAGCCCCAG
>CBFCWR010000239.1:0-5114 GCA_965601575.1 uncultured Desulfofustis sp.
GGCAGGATTCGAACCTGCGACCTACGGATTAGAAGTCCGTTGCTCTATCCAGCTGAGCTACGGGCGCGTGCTGGTGTGCCTAGTTTTGAGAAGCCCAATATATTAATTGAATGCGGGCAAAAATCAAGCCCTGATAATCACTCCTCCTCTGTTTCCACCACCCGTTTCCAGATCGGTCCATTGGCGGTGTCGATCACGGCGATGCCGCGCTCGGCCAGTTCGTTGCGGGCTGAATCAGCGGTCTGCCAGTCCTTTTCCACCCGGGCCTTTTCGCGCAGCTGAATTAAGGCATCGATCTCCGGTTCAAGCGGGCAGCCCTGGAGCTTGAAGATCTTCAGCACCTGGTTGAGCTGGTTGAGTTTCTCCAGGATATAGTCCTTCTGGTCCCGGTCAAGATGGTTGACCTGAAGAATCGGATTGGTCTTCTTGATGAAGTTGTAGATGGCCGCCATGGCCACCGACACGTTGAGATCGTCGTCCATGGCAGTGAAGAACTGTTCTTCCATGGCCGACACGTAGGCGGTGACTTCCGGATGGGGACGGCCCGGAGGCAGGCAGAGCAGCTTCGAGGTAAATTCATCGAGACGCCGCAGGGCGGTACGCACGTTCTCGAGCCGCTTGATGGAAAAATTAATTGGCTTGCGATACTGCACCGACAGCAGCAGAAATCGCACTTCCCGGCCGGTGAAGCCCAGGGCCAGAAGATCCTTCAAAGTGACCACGTTATTGTTGTCGCTCGACATCTTCTTGCCGTCCACCAGCAGCAGCTCCGAGTGCAGCCAGTACTTGGCCAGTTGCTTGCCGGTGAGCGCCTCGGCGATGGCGATCTCGTTCTCGTGGTGCGGAAACATCAGGTCACGGCTGGAGGTATGGATGTCCAGGGTTTCGCCGAGGTAGCCGGTGGACATGGCCGAACATTCTATATGCCAGCTGGGTCTGACGTTGCCCCATTCGGTCTCGAAGAAAATCCCCTTTTTCAGCTCCGACAGGGTCGAGCGTTTGAGCAGGGTGAAATCCCGGGGGTTGTCTTTTTCGTAATTATCCAGGTCGACGGTTTTGCCCAACTGAATCTTGGAGAGGTCGATGCCGGATAGTTTGCCGTAATTGGGGAATTTAGCGATGTTGAAGTAAATCGAGCCGTGTTTCTCGTAAGCGTAGCCTTTGTGGATCAGTTCGTGGCTTATGTCGATCATGTCCTGGACATGTTCCGAGGCCTTCGGGTAGCCGGTGGCTCGCTTGACGCCAAGCGTATCTATATCCGAGAGGAACGATTGGATGTAATTCTCGGTGAACGGGGCAAGTTCCATACCCGCCTCTTCGGCTCCGGCGATGGTGTTGTCGTCCAGATCGGTAAAATTCATATAAGACGACACCTTGAATCCCTTCATCTCAAGGTAACGGACGATCAGGTCAGCCACCACGAACCGCCGGCACATCGACAGGTTGGCGGGCTCGTAGGCGGTGGGGCCGCAGGAGTAGAAGGTGATCTCGTTTTCCCTGCGGGGTTTGAACACCTCCTTTTTCTTGGTCATGGTGTTGAAGAAGCGCAGTTTCTGCTTCTTCCCCTCGGCAGGCGCCTCTTCCGGAGTGAATAGCGGGGTACTGAGATAGCGCTCTCCGCCATCCGGCAGGATGGCCACCACCAGCCCCTTCTCCAGCTCCCCGGCTATTTCCAGGGCTGCGTGCATGGCCGCGCCGCTGCTCATGCCAACCAGCATACCTTCGTGCCGGGCAAGTTTCCTGGCGGTGTCAAAGGCATGCTCATCGTCGATATTGACGATCAGATCGGGGACTGATTTGTCGAAGATTCCCGGCTTGTAGGACTCCTTCATATTCTTGAGTCCCTGCAGTTTGTGGCCCAGGTGGGGTTCCACCGCGACAATCTGGACCTGCGGCTGCTGCTCCTTGAACCAGGCGCAGAGCCCCATGACCGTGCCTGAGGTACCCAGGGTGGCCACCAGATGGGTGATTTTCCCGCCGGTCTGCTGCCAGATCTCCGGGCCAGTCCGGTCGTAATGGGCCTGCCAGTTGGCTTCGTTATTGAACTGATCGGTCAGAAAATATCGGTCCGGGAATTCCCGTGCCATTGAATAGGCCTTTTCGATGGCACCATCGGTCGCCCGGGCGGCGGGCGTGAGCAGGATTTCGGCGCCATAAGCCTGCATGATTTTTCGGCGCTCGATGGAGGCTGACTCAGGCATCACCAGCATACATCGGTACCCCTTGGCCGCACAGACCATGGCCAGACCAATACCGGTATTGCCGCTGGTGGCCTCGAGCACGATACTTTCTTTTTTCAGCTCCCCGGACTTCTCCGCGGCCTCGATCATCGACAGGGCAATGCGCTCCTTGACCGAGCCCCCGGGGTTTCTCGATTCGAGCTTGCCGACCACCGTCACGTTCTTGTTCGGGTTCAGCCGGTTTACGGTTATCAAAGGCGTATTACCGATCGAATCGAGTATATTGTCATGTATCATCACTACACCGGACCTGAAATTCACGCATGCCACGCTGGTTTGGGCCGCCCCATATGGCTCTGGGCAGACATTACCTCTTTTATCTCTGGGGTCAAGCGCTTTTAAAGATCGAGCTGCACACCAGAGGCTCAGTCGCATCGTACGGCCTGGGACACATACCAGAGACGGGTCATCGCTTCCCTGATCTCTTCATCTTCGATGAATTCGATCTGTTTCCTGAAACGCGTTATCTCTTCAGCGCTGGGGGGCACCATGCGGGGGGCCGGCGTTTCTTTCTCCTTTTGTACTTTTACCGACTCGCCGACAGTGAACTTGATATCGGTGAAATAGGAGACCCGCAAATGATCGTTGAGTTGGTCGAGTAGTTCGAGCTTTTTGAACTGGAGCTGCTGTACCCAGGCAGAATTATCCACTTCAACCCAGAGCACGTCGTTGATGATTTTGAGCGGCCTTGCATGCGCACCTGTTTCACTATCGACGAGTTCGCTCCAGATGAGAAAGACTCGGTGCTGATCGAACTTCGTCTCCCAATCCTTGTCCCGTATAATTCCCGCGAAAGTGGCCTTCAGGGACTGATCGCCATACTGATAGGTGCGCTTTCTCATGATGGTTGCATGGTTGAATAGCTGTTGTCGCACTTGTCTGTTTTGGTCTCTTCACCCGTTTTAATGGTTCGGGCGACGCTTGGCAAGCCCGTGAGATACAAAAAAAGGCCTGCATGCCGCGGGGGCATGCAGGCCTGACTGCCGGGAGAACTACTGGCAGAGGGTTAGTAGATGCTCAGATAATTGTCGAGTTCCCATTCGGTGACCGAACAGCGGTAATCATCCCACTCTTTTTCTTTACCTTCTATGTATTTGGTAAAAATATGCTCGCCGAGTGTTTCTTTGGACAGCGGATTGGCCTTGAATTCCTCAATAGCTTCCATGAGGCTGCCGGGTAATACGGTGATCCCCTTCTCATCCATCTGGGCAGCGGTCATCTCGAAGATATCTTCGTCTACGGAGAATGGCGCCTTAAGCTTGTTCTTCACTCCGTCCAGACCGGCATTGAGCATCATGGCGAAAGCCAGGTAGGGGTTGGTGCTGGGATCGGGACAGCGTACCTCGGTCCGGGTGGACATACCGCGGGCGGCCGGGATACGGACCAGTGCCGAGCGGTTGGAGGCCGACCAGGCGGCGTACACCGGTGCTTCATAGCCGGGAACCAGACGCTTGTATGAGTTGACCAGCGGATTGGTGACGGCAACGAAGCTGCGGGCATTCTTCAGGATACCGGCGATGTACTGATAGGCAATCTCCGAGAGCTGGATGTCGTTGGACTCATCGAAGAATGCATTGGTACCGTCCAGGTTGAAGAGCGACTGGTTGGTGTGCATACCGGAGCCGTTGATGCCGAAAATCGGCTTGGGCATAAAGGTGGCGTGCAGACCATATTTGGCGGCCACAGCTTTTACCACCCATTTGAAAGTGATGGTGTTGTCTGCCGCGGTGATGGCGTCGGCATACTTGAAGTTGATCTCGTGCTGACCTTCGGCCACCTCGTGGTGGGAGGCCTCGATCTCATAGCCCATCATCTCGAGGGTTTCAATGATCTCACGGCGACAGTCGCTGGCCTTGTCGTCCGGGTCGGTGCTGAAGTAGCCGGCCACATCGTGGGTGATAGTGGTGGGAAGGCCTTCTTCGTCTTTCTCGAACAGGAAGAACTCAGCCTCGGTACCGACGTTCATGGTGTAGCCCAGCTCTTTCGCCTCGGCCAGGACGCGCTTGAGATTGACGCGTGGACAGCCCTCGAAAGGAGTACCATCGCTTTTATGAATGTCACAGATAATTCGGGCGGCGGCGATGCCTTCCTTATTCCTCCAGGGCAGCACGACGAAGGTGTCATAGTCGGGCTTGAGGTACATATCGGACTCGTTGATCCTGACGAAGCCCTCAATCGACGAGCCGTCGAACATGATCATGCCGTCCAGGGCTTTTTCAATCTGGCTGCGCGGGATAGCGACATTTTTCATAAAGCCGAAAATATCGACGAACTGAAGTCGGAAAAAGTGAATATTTTCCTCTTCGATAATCTTCATTATTTCATCTCGTGTCATCTCTTTTGTCTCCTGTGTGAAGGTTATTGCATAGTTGATCTGATTGCGTTTCTAATCAGCCAGGACCCCGTTTACCAATTTGTTACATTTTCTGCAAGCAGAAAATTACAAAAATATTTTTTATTACAAATATGTTATTTTAGTGCCTGCTCCTCGTCAGCTCCGATGGCGTGCATCAGGCCGTTTACCACCTCCTGCCTGAACTCTCCCTTCTCTATTTTTTCTCCTTTATTGTCAGTTATATAGAAAACATCTATCAGCTGCCCCACCTCGGTGGCGATAAAGGCCTTGTGAATATTGATGCCAAAATCCGCCAGGGTCTGGGTAATACGGTACAATTGGCCGGGATGATCACCGGCATGCACCTCGATGATGGAATAATCGTCCGACCCCTTGTTGTCGATCTCCACCCGATACTCGTGGCTGCCAATCAGATCCCGCCTTCTGCCGTAGTTGTTCTTCAACTTCTCATAGAGTCGGTAGCCCAGACCCAGCCGGTGGTTGACGGCACGGTTCAGGTCTTCGCTGATCGCCTGCCA
>CBFCWR010000240.1:0-5113 GCA_965601575.1 uncultured Desulfofustis sp.
CTGGCCGGCCTGGGGGTCGGTTTCTTCTTTCTGGAAACATCTGCCCTGGCGTTCATCGGCTGCATGTTAATCGGCCTCGGCTTAGGTCTGGGTGCGGCGGCGCTGCTGTCAAAGATGGGCGGAAACAAGAGCCGGTGAGGCGCTGCCCGAGACCAATTATTGTTCAATTAACAGAAACTAAACAGTGGATCCCCACGTCTATCCGGGAGAAAGCGTGGAGACAGAACACCAAGGAGAGCGGTAGTGAAAGAGGGTAAAGACAGAGAAATGAGCCGGTTGGAAAAAAGGGGTATCGAGGCCCTGGCAATTGCTCCCGTGATCCGTGAGGTAACACGGAGATATGGGAATGAAGAGGCCCTGGCGATACTGAGGAGCGTCAATCAGAAGGAAGCATTCGAGCGCGGCCGGAAGACGGCTGAGCACAAGCAGGGAAATACGATCGACCTCCTGGCAGGAGATGTCGCCACCTGGGGGGAGAGCGGTGTCTGGGAAATGGAAGTGCTGGAGCAAACGCCCAACACCTACTTCTTTAATGTGACGCGTTGTCCTTACCACGAAAAATATCGGGAATTGGGGATTGAAGAGTTTGGGGTGGCGCTTTCCTGCTGCCGTGATGAACCTTTCGCCAGGGGGCTGGATCCAAAGCTCGAGCTGGTGCGCACCAAAACGATCATGGAGGGAGAAGACTTCTGTGATTTCAGATATACCTTAGATCCTGAGTAATATGAAAAATAGAGCTGAGATAAAAAGATTTTGGCTATCTTATGATTGATCTTGAGAGCTTCGGTTTTGACGACTGGTTTCGTACCCAGGCTGAAACCGGAGATCTGCATAATCACGAGATCGCCCGGGTGGTGGTTGTTCACCGAGACAGCTGTGTGGTGACGAAAGGTGATGGTGAGGTGTTTGCCGAGTGTTCAGGAAACCTGCTCTACAGTTCAGATTCACCGTTGGATCTGCCGACGACCGGTGACTGGGTGTATGCGGATTTCTACGAAGGCGATGGGCATGCGATCATCCATGGCGTCCTGCCGAGAAAGACGTTGCTGAAGCGGAAAACTGCCGGAAAACGGGTGGATTTCCAGCTTATTGCGGCCAATATCGACTACGCCTGCATTCTTCAGTCAGCCGACGACAATTTCAATCTCAGAAGGCTGGAACGGTATCTGGCCATGGTCAACGAGGGGGGAATCACGCCGGTGATACTGTTGAGCAAATGCGATCTTGCTGCAGCCGCAGAGGTCGAGGAATTCAAGGAGCATATTTTGAGTGTCTCCCCGGGCATTTCGGTGACCGCCTTCAGTAATAAAAGCGGAGAAAACGTCGAGATAATCAGAGAGTCTTTGTTGAAAGGCAAGACCTATTGTCTGATCGGCTCGTCCGGCGTCGGCAAGACAACCCTTCTGAACAGATTGCTCGGCAGTGAGAAATTTGTCACCCAAACGGTGAGCCACAAGCATGGCAAAGGAAGACACACCACGTCGGTTCGGGAACTGGTGCGGCTGGAAAACGGTTCTCTGTTTATTGACACCCCGGGGATGAGGGAGTTGGGCCATCTGGCTGCCGATGTCGGCATTGACGAGACCTTTACCGATATAGCCGAACTCGCTGAACAGTGCAAATTTCGTGATTGCGCCCATACCGCAGAAAAGGGATGTGCCATTATAGCGGCAGTCCAATCCGGCGACTTGGATGAGCATCGTTATCACAGCTATCTGAAAATCAGGAACGAGTCGGCGTTTCATGCAATGTCCTATTCCCAGAAACGAAAGAAGGATAAAGAGTTTGGCAAGATGGTCAAATCGGTGATGAAAAGCAAGAACAAGCCTTAGAACAGCAGCCCTGGATTCTGCTCGTTTTTGATGGAGGCGGTCTCCTCTTGCCTTCTTAGACCCATTTAGTGGTTCAGACTACAAAACCATGATCCCTGGCAGAACAATCATCTCTACAGGTAAGACTACAGTTTATCTCCAATCGCTTGTCCTCGTCTTCATCCTGTGTTTTCATGCTGCCTATCTCTCTGCCTCACAATACTGGCCGCAGGCACAATGGCGAACGGCATCTCCGGAAAGCCAGGGAATGAGTTCCCGGGTCTTGTCAGAGCTTTTTCACGCAGTCGAAAAAAACGAATATGCAATCGACAGTGTCATCATAGTCAGGAACGGCCATGTGGTTCTGGAATCGTATGGCCAACTGCAGGAACCGCATTTCAGGCACCAGATCCACTCCTGCACCAAAAGCGTCGTTTCGGCCCTGATCGGGATCGCCATCGACGAGGGCTATATAGAGTCGGTTGATCAGAGCGTGCTCGAACTGTTCCCCGACAAGTCCCCCAGAATTCCAGACAGCGATAAGCAGGAGATCACCCTGCGGCACCTTTTGATTATGGCCGCCGGTCTCGCCTGCGAGGATTCCGTCCAGTACGAATTCAAAGGACTCGAAGAAATGTGGCAGAGCGACGACTGGGTACAGTACATGATCGACTTGCCACTGATAGAGACCCCTGGAACCCGATTCGAATATTGCAACGGAGCTTCAGCTCTGCTTACGGCGATTCTTCAGGAGACAACAGGTATGAATGCATTCGACTTTGCCAGGAGACACCTTTTCAACCCGTTAAAAATAGAGGACGCACACTGGAAAAGCCACCATGGCATCACCATTGGCTACAGTGAATTAACCATGCGGCCCCTCGATATGGCTCGATTCGGTTACCTGTTCCTGCACGATGGAAGGTGGAATAATCACGAAATCATCTCCGATGAGTGGGTCGAAGAATCTACCACAAAGCAGATCAGCACCACGCTGGCTGACGGGTACGGCTATCAGTGGTGGGTCATGTCCCCAGACAGATATGGAGCACGGGGCGCCCACGGGCAGCGGATATTCGTTTTGAAAGACAAGGATATGGTCGTGGTGTTCACCGGCAGCCTGAAAGAAGCTAAAACGCTGATACCCGAAGAACTGCTGGAAAACTTTATCATTCCCGCCGTTCGATCGGATACACCTCTGCCGGAACATCCCAGGTCGTGGGAGCGATTGAAATCAATGCGGTTGTCCGGACAGACGGGAGACTGATCTTTCTTATCGAGTGTTCAAGAGTCCTTTTGGACATTGAATCCTTTCTCCGGGTATCCTTACCAGGATAGTTCTACTGTTTAGAAATCAGATTGAAACCAGACTGACCTGCAGATGCGTATCGATGAAATAGCCCCATTCGCCGGCCTCTATCTCGAGTTTTATAAGAATTGAATTGCCAATTGGAAATCCACTCGATACCTTGATATCAATGCTGAAATTGCCTGGCGAAATCTGTTAAATGGGATGCAATGCGAGAAGAAAGAGACAACAGATGGCGGGAGCTGGCGCTCGATGATCTCTTCTCCGGTCTGGGCGGCACCATAATCGAGTCCATCCGTACGCCGTTTGGCATATTTGATAAAGATTTCAGAATCCTCTGGATCAACAGGGCACTGGCGAGAATCCACCGCTGCACCCCGGATTCGGCCATCGGCGATCTCTGCTACCGCGCCTTTCATGGCTGCGACAAGGTGTGCGAGAATTGCTTCCTTGAAGAGGTGAAAGCACAGGGGCGTACGGTGGTGCTCGAACGCTCCCACGAGTTTCCAGACGGTAAAACCCGCTGGGGCGAGATACACGCCTACCCGGTTCGTGGCAAGGACCGTTCAGTGGCGGCCATCGTGGTGATTATCTTTGAAACCACGTCTCATATCGATAACCTTGCCACGCACAAGCAGTATGCCAGCCTGCTGGCGGATAAGCTGCAGTCCCACGAGGATATGGGGGACGCAGGGTCGAACCAAGACCAATCTGCAGAGGCGGTGCAACCGCTCTCGAAACGGGAGACGCAGATTCTTCAGCTTATTGTCGACGGCTATACCAACCCGCAGATATCCTCCATGCTCTCCATAAGCGGCAACACGGTCAAGCGTCATATCAGCAACCTGTTTTTAAAACTCGAGGTGAACGACCGCACCCAGGCCGCCTTTCTTGCTGTCCGAAAAAAAATCATATAATTAACACCCCATCACCCGAATGGGTGATGCGGACTCTAAAGATTATCTATTACAATTCTTATAAAATTGAACATACACTCTGGCTAGATTAGGGCAGATTCCTCATCAGCTACCCGACATGTGGGGGGACATTCCGTGTACAACACCGAAGACTATGATGCGCTGGACAGTCTAACAAGTAAAAGGGTTATGATGCACTTTTGTGCACCGACGACCAATGCTCAAAGCGAAGTTGACCGCAAACTTACCGGCTCGGCGGAACAATATGACATACCGTTTGAAGGGCAGATGCTCAAGGTGTATGGCTGGGGGGAGGGGAAGACCATCCTGCTGGTTCACGGCTGGGGGTCCCAGGCGAGTCACATGGCGTTTCTGGGCAAAAATATCGCCAAATCAGGTTTTCGGGTGATCGCTTTTGATGGTCCAGCCCATGGGAGTTCAGAATTCAACGGCAGTCATCCGCGCTCGAGCATGCCTGAATTTTCCAGGGCGATCTTTCACCTTTCGAACCATTTCGGACCGATCTACGGATTGGTGGGACACTCATTCGGCGGAGCGGTTGCGACCTTCACCGCATGCGGCCAGGCAAATTTATCCGGCTACCAGGTCGAGGTCGAAAAGCTGGTTTTGATCAGCGCGCCGTCGGGTATCGAGGCGATGGTCAACCATTACTGCCGGAATTACGTGCTCCCCGAGGGGTCGAATTCAGCAGTCATTGAGCAGCTCGAACGGGAATTTCCTCTCAAGGTCGGGGATTATGAAATAAGCGATGCCCTGAATAAGTTCGGCGGTGAGGTCCTTGTGGTGCACGATGTCGATGACCAGGAGATTTTCATCGAGGAGGCGCGGCAGATGGTTGAGGGGCACCGCCATGTCAGTCTGGTCGAGACCAGTGGTGAGGGACATCGGAAAATACTGGCCAGCAGATCGCTCATTAAAATCGTTCGATCTTTTTTGTGATGGAGCTCAGTTGAGATCGCGTGGAACTGCATCAGCCTGATCAGGTAAGATGGGGGTGAAGCCATGGATAAAAAAAGACGGTGGCTGAGAATATCCTATTGGCTTGCGGCCATTGC
>CBFCWR010000241.1:0-5077 GCA_965601575.1 uncultured Desulfofustis sp.
GTCTCTTTTCCTCGCTTTTTGTACCAGTTTATTGCACAATGGACAATTGAATCTTGATCAGGCGCAAGAAAGCGAGAGAACCAACACACCTATCTTCACGACCATGTGGGACGAGCGTTACAGCGAAACAGGATTTGCTTTTGGAACCGAACCCAACGACTTTCTCGTGGCCTCGGTTGGACTGCTGCAGCCGGAATCACAAATACTTTGCCTGGCCGAAGGAGAGGGGCGCAACGCTGTCCACCTTGCCTCTCTGGGCCACCGGGTTACGGCCGTTGATTCCTCCTCGGTAGGTCTTGAAAAAGCTCTGTTGCTGGCAAAGCAACGGGGGGTATCGATAGCTATCGTGGAAGCCGACCTCGAAGATTACCACATCCCTCCAGGTGCATTTCAGGCAATAATCTCCATATTCTGCCACCTCCCCCCCGCCATTCGCATGCGACTTCATCAGAAAGTCTGTGAGGGGCTCACCCCGGGGGGAATTTTCATCCTCGAGGGATATGCAAAAAAGCAGATCGACAACAACACCGGCGGCCCTCGAAAGATTGACCTATTGATGGACCTCGAGGAGCTGAAGCGCGAACTGCAGCCCCTGATACTGCGCCATGCGCTGGAAACCGAACGGAATATCCAGGAAGGAGCCTATCACAACGGCATCGGCGCAGTCGTGCAGATAATCGCCACCAAACCGGGCTCCTAAGAATTCACCGCAGGGGGAACTGCCATGACCATCACCATTCTCTGGTATTACTGGTTCATTATCGGCATGCTGCTGATTCTTGGCGAGATGCTGCTGCCCAGCTTCACCCTCCTGTGGTTCGGCCTTGCGGCGCTGCTTACGGGACTGCTGCTGCTTTTGATGCCTGATCTCGGTTTGAGCTTCCAGCTCTTGTTCTGGGCCGGTGCTTCGATTGTCTTCACCGTCCTCTGGTTTAAGTTGTTCAAGCCGACCATGACCGACAAGACCAAGGCAGGCATATCCAAGGAAGCGGTCACCGGAGAAACAGGGCTCGTCATCAGGGTACCCCGCGATGAAATCAGGGGAACCGTCCGTTTTTCAAGACCACTGCTGGGAGACGATGAGTGGGAATTCATCTGCGATCAGGAGTGCAACGTAGGTGACCGGGTGGAAGTGATAAATGTTTCAGGCAACACACTTGTTGTCATACCAAAAAATTGACATCTCTGAATAAGGGGGAGGAAGTCATGGAATTCGGTTTTTTATATTCGTCATTTATCTTTGTTCTGATCGTGGTGGTCACTGTTTTCAAAGGGGTTAAATTAGTACCGCAGGGGTCCAAATGGGTAATTCAGCGGCTCGGAAAATACAGCTCCACCCTGTCGCCCGGTCTCAACTTCATAGTTCCCTATTTCGACCGGGTGGCCTACAAGGTAACCACCAAAGACATTGTCCTCGATATTCCCAGCCAGGATGTGATCACCAAGGACAACGTGGTCATCATTGCCAATGCAGTGGCTTTCATCAATATCGTGCACCCTGAGCTGGCAATGTACGGAGTTGAAAACTACCGGGTCGCCATCCAGAACCTGGTACAGACTTCGCTCCGTTCCATCATCGGCGAAATGCAGCTCGACGATGCCCTGTCCAGCCGCGACGCCATCAAAGCCACATTGAAGGCCTCGATTTCCGATGATATCTCCGATTGGGGCATCACTCTTAAAACCGTCGAGATCCAGGACATCAACCCCAGTGCGACCATGCAGAAAGCGATGGAAGAGCAGGCCGCCGCGGAACGCGAACGGCGGGCCACCGTCACCCGGGCCGACGGTGATAAACAGGCTGCCATCCTCCAGGCTGAAGGTCGACTCGAAGCCTCCCGACGCGACGGCGAGGCCAAAATCGTGCTGGCTGAAGCGAGCCAGCAGGCCATAGAAAAGGTAACCACTGCAATCAAGGACCAGGAACTGCCGGTCATGTATCTGCTCGGGGAGCGATATATCGAATCGATCAAGAACATTGCCACCAGCAGTAATTCCAAGACCATCGTCCTGCCGGCCGACATTCCGGCGGCGGTGCGCGGCATCATGGGAGGCTTGAATAAATAAATTGCAGCACGGCGCCATCCCATTGTTCAGCATACCGGGCCGGTCATCTCTGGTCGTGCGGCTCATTGCCATCCTGCTCGTCCTGCCCCATCTGGTATGGGCACAGCCATCGTCGAGCCCCATCATTCTGGGTCAGTCCTGCGCG
Organism: uncultured Desulfofustis sp.; assembly: GCA_965601575.1. Taxonomy (GTDB): domain Bacteria; phylum Desulfobacterota; class Desulfobulbia; order Desulfobulbales; family Desulfocapsaceae; genus JABDQA01. The sequence goes on from CBFCWR010000241.1 coordinate 2,213, forward strand.
CTGACCGGACCGGCCAAGAATCTCGGCCTGGAGATGCGGGCAGGATTGCTGGCCGCTTTTGCCCACATCAATGATCTCGGAGGCATCAAAGGCCGCCCCATTCGCCTGATCAGTCTCGATGACGGCTACGAACCCGATAAAGCAATTCGTAACACGCTCAGACTGATCAACGATGAAGAAGTGTTTCTTCTGATCGGGGAAGTTGGCACCCCCACCTCCAAAGCCGTCATACCCATTATCGAGGAGTATAAAATCCCTTTTTTTGCTCCCTTTTCCGGGGCCGAGCTGTTGCGCACCCCGTTCAGACGCTACGTGATCAACGTCCGGGCGAGCTATTACCAGGAGATGGAGAAGCTGGCCTCCTACCTGGTGGATGATCAGAAAATAGAACGCATCTCCTGTTTCTACCAGAACGACAGCTATGGTTTCGACGGCCTCAACGGCCTCCAGCTCGCTCTTGACCGCCGAGGCATGAAGCTGGTGTCCAAGGGAACCTATGAGCGCAACACCCTGGCAGTGATGGGCAGCCTCAGGGATATTTACCAGGGTAATCCAGAGGCCGTGGTACTGGTGGGAGCCTATCCCGCCTGCGCCGAGTTCATTAAATTGAGCAAGACCAAAATCGACCCGGACCTGCGCTTCTACAATATCTCTTTCGTGGGCACCGAAAGTCTGCGGCAGGCGCTGGGCACCTACGGGCAAAATGTGGTTGTCTCCCAGGTGGTTCCCAACCCTGCCAATGATTCGATTCCGCTGATCCGCGAGTATAAAAAATCAATGAAGCGTTACCAGCACGACGCTCCGATCACCTTCACCAGTCTCGAAGGCTACCTAGCCGGCAAGTTGTTCGCCAAGATAGGCAGGGCTGTGAAAGGCGAACTGACCAGAGAGTCGTTCATCTCTACCATGCAGGAAACCGGCACCTTCGATCTGGGCGGCATTGTGCTGCGCTTCGGACCGGATGATCATCAGGGACTCGACGACACCCACCTGACCGCCATTTACCCGGTTATCGTCGAGCTCGATATTCAGCAAGCCGGTGCAGCAAATCAGTAGGGTCCATGGCTGCCTCTTCCATTCAATCCCTGCTGACCCGGTTCAAAGCCCACAAGATATCCCTGTCGGCCGCCCCGTTCTATGCCTCGCTTCTGGTAATTCTGGCCCTGGCCATATTCATCGGCATCTTCTGGGCCATCAACGAATACCAGGCCTATCAGGAGAGCATCGAGAATATTCAAACCACCTATGACCAGCAGTATCAGGATCGGGTTCGGGAAGAGCTGGAAAAAGTGATCAATTTCATCGATTACACCCGTGAGCAGGCCACCATTGAAGCAGAAGAAGAGATCAGAAACAGAGTACAGTCCGCCTACTCCATCGCTTCTCATCTCTACTCGATGTACCGCGATGAGATGGAAGTGGACGAAATCAGGTCAATGGCAGTGGACGTGCTCAGGCCGATGCGGTGGTATGGGGAACGCGGCTATTATTTTGCCGGTAGAAACGACACCGGCGTCATCGACCTGTTTGCCGATGAACCCTATTTCGAAGGGCAGGCCATTATCTCGACCCCGCAGGAGACCGATCGGGTGGTTGCCGAAATGATCGAAATCGTCCGGGAAAAAGGAGCCGGCATCTACCGTTATAATCTGCTCAAGCCGGCCTATCCCGATCAGGTCTTTTCGAAAATCAGTTTTGTCAAATACTTCGAACCCTTCGACTGGTTTCTTGGAGCGGGCATCTACGACAACGAGATGGCGGCCATGAACCAGGCAGCCGTGCTGGATCACGTCCGGCAAATCAGCTTTGGCCGGGGAGGGGAAATATTCGTTTTCAAGATGGACGGTACGATTATCTCCCACAGCAACTCCCAGCTCATTGGTCGTTCGATAGACACTATCGTCGACAGCAATGATTTCGAGGTTGGCAAGCAGCTCTATGAAACCGGCAGCACCGGGTCCAGGGAAGGATTCGTGGTCTACAGGGATTTTCTGTCCGGAAACCCGCAGCAGCAGAAACTCTGTTTTGTCCAGGCTTATGATGATTGGGACTGGGTAATTGGGGCAGCCATTTCCATGAACGAGATGAAGGATTTGATCGTCGGTGCCACCGAGACCTACCGCAGAATCTCTTTCAAGAATGTATCGACTTTTATTTTGCTGTTCTCGGTAGCGGTTTCACTGCTGCTTTTCGTGGCCTACTACTACACAACCAAGATCAAGCAGGGTTTTAGTCTTTTCAACGATTTTTTCCGCCGGGCGGCAGATGAAAAAGTGAAAATCAACCCCGGAGATCTGGCCTTTACCGAGTTTGAAGACCTGGCCGGCCTCGCCAATGAAATGGTAGACGACCGGATTGTCAAGGAATCGCTGCTGTACCGCGACGAACTGCGGCTCGACACCCTTCTGCAGCTGGGTATGATGGACGATTATACGCTCAAGGAGAAATATGAGTTCACCCTCAGGCGTATTGTTGAGATTACCCGGTCCGAACAAGGTTATTTGGCCCTGGTCAACAAGCCGCAGCGTCACGTCACCATTGTTTCCCACCAGAGAGCAGGGGGCGAAAAGGTCCATTACGCCAATAAACGTCAGCTTTCCAGCAGTGTCGACAAAGGAGGGCTGGCCGGGCAGGCGGTGCGTGATAAACAGGCCGTCATCTGCAACGATTGTGATAAAAAAGACACCCTTCAACTCTACCCCTACCAGGGGAAGGTAACCAGGCATATTGACGTGCCTGTCTTCAACAGCGGGGTCATCGTATTGGTTGCCGGGGTCTGCAACAACGCCAGCGACTACGACGACGCCGATGTCCGCCAGATGACCATGGTCCTGGAGGGGATGTGGCTGCATATTCTGAAGACCA
>CBFCWR010000242.1:0-5071 GCA_965601575.1 uncultured Desulfofustis sp.
TGACGCTGGTCGTGACATATTTGCCATAGAGCTTATGGCGAAATTTTCTCTCGACACGGACGACTACCGTTTTTTCCATTGCATTGCTGACAACAGAGCCAGTCCTGGTTTTCCGTATATTTCTATTTTCACTCATAACATTCACTGTGCTGTGATGCGTTTACCTTATGTGAGAGGACATTAACCAAGCGCTTTTTCGCTGATGACGGTTCTAATCCGCGCAATATCCTTCTTAATTTCTTTCAACCGTGACGTATCTTCCAAGGGCCGGAGTTTGTGCTGAAAAACGAGATTTCCCAACTCCTCGCGCAACTCGCCTTCCTTTTTGGTCAGATCCTCGTCGCTCATCTTCCTGAATTCTTCGGCTTTCATAGTGTGCTCCTCTTGGAAATGACCTTGGTGCTGAACGGCAGCTTGTTGCCCGCCAAGGTCAAAGCCCGCACGGCCAGTTCCTCATCGACACCGGCAAGTTCATAAAGAATCCTGCCTGGCTTGATCGGAGCAACCCAGAATTCCGGGCTTCCCTTACCCTTACCCATTCTGGTCTCAGCCGGCTTCTTGGTGACCGGCTTATCCGGAAAAACCCTGATCCAGACCTTTCCACCACGTTTGATCTTTCGGTTGATGGCGACACGGGCAGCTTCAATCTGCTGGGCGGTCATCTTCCCGCTGCTGGTTGCCTTGAGCGCGTATTCGCCGAAGGAAATGGATGAGCCGCGCTGGGCGGTGCCCCGCAATTTTCCTTTGAATACTTTTCTATGTCTTACCTTTCTGGGACTTAACATGACTTACTCCAAAATTATCTGAGCTGAGAGCACCCGTGACGGATTCTCAGTTTTCCGCTTCCTGTTCGTCGAGAACTTCGCCGTGAAAAATCCACACCTTCACTCCGATGATGCCGTAGGTGGTGTTGGCTTCCGCCAGCGCGTAGTCGACATCTGCCCGCAAGGTGTGCAGCGGCACCCTGCCTTCACGGACCCACTCGCAGCGTGACATTTCAGCACCACCGAGACGGCCGGCACAGGAAATCTTGATCCCCTGGACGCCGAATCTCAATGCCGAGTTGACCGCTTTTTTCATGGCCCGCCTGAAAGCCACCCGGCGCTCAAGCTGGGAGGCGATCGATTCGGCCACCAACTGGGCGTCTGCCTCGGGGCGTCGCACTTCCTGAATGTCCAGAGAGACCGGACGGTCGACGAACTGTTCGAGGTCCTTTTTGAGGGTCTCGATCTCGGCGCCTTTCTTGCCGATCACGATGCCAGGACGGGCGGTGAACAGCTTCACCCTGATCTTGTCGCCGGTACGCTCGATTTTAGTTTTTGAAAGCCCGGCATGATAAAGACGCTTTTTCAGATACTTGCGAATTTTCTGATCTTCGATGAGATACGAAGAATAGTCTTTATCGGCATACCAGATCGAATCCCATGTCCGGGTAATATTCAACCTGAGTCCTATTGGATTAACCTTCTGGCCCAAAATAATCCTCCAACTGAGTAGCTTTGTGGTTTAGTTCACTTATTCAGTTTATCGAAATGATGATTACGCCTCATCCAGGATCACTGTTATGTGGCTGGTACGCTTGATCACCCTGGTGGCACGTCCCATGGCCCGCGGACGGATGCGCTTCAACGACGGTCCCCCGTCTATGGCGATCTTCTTGATGAAGAGATTGTCCACATCCACCTGGTCATCCTGGGTCGCGTTGGCCACCGCTGATTCAATGACCTTGCGCAGAATCTTAGCGCCTTTTTTGGGCGTAAATTTCAGGGTGGTAATCGCCTGGTCAACATTCATACCGCGCACCGTGTCGGCAACCAGCCTCGCCTTCTGCGGTGAGATTCGGATATATTTTCCTACGGCTTTCGTTTCCATTATTTTCTGCTCCCAATACCTTAAAAATCTACACCCTATTTCTTCCGATCCGAGGCATGGCCGTAAAAGGTCCTGGTTGGCGAAAACTCACCAAGCTTGTGGCCAACCATGTTCTCGGTAACGAAAACCGGGATGAATTTTTTACCGTTGTGAACGGCAAAGGTCAAACCGACCATTTCAGGCGTCACATCGGATCGTCGAGACCAGGTCTTGATAACTTTGCGGGACCCGGATTCGTGAGCCTGCTCGACTTTCTTCAACAGATGATCGTCGACAAACGGGCCTTTTTTAACTGAACGAGACATTGTTCACTCCTTCTTATGATCTTCGTTTGACTATCATCTTGTCAGACGCTTTTTTACTTCTCGTCTTGAAACCTTTGGTCGGCTTACCCCACGGCGTGCATGGATGGCGTCCGCCGGAACTCTTGCCTTCACCGCCGCCCATGGGATGGTCCACCGGGTTCATTGCCACACCGCGGACACTGGGGCGCTTGCCGAACCAACGGGTGCGTCCGGCTTTACCCAGTTTGGTCGATTCATGCTCGCGGTTGCCGACCTGACCGATACAGGCCCGGCACAGGTGGTGAAATTTCCTCACTTCGCCGGACGGCAGCCTGACCAGCACGTGAGTGCCTTCTTTGGCCATCAACTGAGCCGAGGTTCCGGCGCTGCGCACCAGCTGTCCCCCCTTGCCGATCTTCATCTCGATATTGTGGATGATGGTACCCAGCGGGATGTTCGCCATGGGCAGACAGTTTCCGGGCTGAATATCAACGTTGTCGCCGGCCACGACCTGATCCCCCACGGCAATTCCGTCGGGGGCCAGAATGTATTTCTTCTCGCCGTCGAGGTAGCTGAGCAGGGCAATATTGGCGGACCGGTTCGGGTCGTATTCAATCGACACTACCTTGGCAGTGATATCGATCTTATTGCGCTTGAAATCGATTATCCGGTACTTGCGCTTGTGCCCCCCGCCGCGATGGCGTGAAGTAATCCTTCCGTAGTTGTTACGGCCTCCGCTCTTGGAGAGACTCGTCACCAGGCTTCTTTCAGGCCCAGCGTTCGACAAGTCCGGATTCGTGGTTGACACATGATGTCTTTTACCGGGTGATGTTGGTTTATATGTTTTTATGGCCATGATTTCCCAATCGCTCCATCATATTTGCGTTGGTGGTTAATTGCTTCGATTACGCTTCGCGGTCGCCTCTGTTACAATTCGTCGACGAAACTGATCTCTCCTTCACTCAGTGTCACGTAGGCTTTTTTCCAATCCTTGGTGTAACCGATATAACGCCCAACTCTCTTCTGCTTACCCCGCATGGAAGCTGTACGCACATTTCCGACTTTGACATTGAACATCTTTTCAACAGCTTCCTTGATCTCGATTTTGTTTGCCGCGGGATGAACCTTGAAGACCACCTGGTTCTTCAGTTCCTGCTGCAAACTCGCCTTCTCGGTGAGACAGGGTCCCTGTAGGATAGTGTGAATATTTTTCATGCCGTGAACCTCTCTTCCAGACTCTCGATGGCAGGTTGCAGGAGTACAAGTTTCTCATGCAGAAGAATATCGTAGACGTTCACGCCATCAGTCTTCATGACCTTGTATCCCGGCACGTTGCGCGAGGATTTGCTCAGTTCGTCGTTATCCGCGTCGACAACGATGAGGGCGTTGTTCAGCTCGAGCAGTTTCATTATGGAGACAAACTCCTTGGTTTTGATCGCCTCCAGGGTGAAATTGTCGAGTATGACAAGGTTGCCCTCCTGGTAACGTGCCGACAAGGCCATCGTTACCGCCTGCTGCCTCACCTTGCGGTTGAGCTTAAAACTATAGTCGCGGGGTTTGGGCCCAAAGGTCGTGCCGCCGCCGCGCCAGATCGGTGACTTCCTGGTGCCTGCCCGCGCCCGGCCTGTTCCCTTCTGACGCCATGGTTTGGCGCCGGACCCCCTTACTTCTTTGCGGGTCTTGGTGCTGGCGGTTCCAGCCCGGCGAGCAGCCCGCTGCAGACGGACCACATCATGGAGCACGTAGGTTTTAACCTCACGATTGAACACCTGGTCGTTGAGCTCAACCTCTCCGACCTTCTCGTTTCGTATATTTTTTACTTCTACCGTTGACATTTGTTTCTCCTTGGACCGGTTCGAACTGACAGCTATTTGGTAAAGATCTTCAGCAAACCGTTCTTGGCCCCGGGAACGGAACCCTTTAGCAGCACGACATTGTCGTCGGGCCTGACATCGATCACCGTGATGTTCTTTTTCAGGACCGTATCGTTGCCCATGCGTCCCGGCATTTTCTTGCCTTTGATAACCCTGCTCGGCCAGGCGCTGCAGCCTATGGAGCCCGGCGCCCGGTGAAAGCCTGAACCGTGTGCAGCGCCGCCACCCTTGAATCCGTGACGCCGCATGACGCCCTGGAATCCACGTCCTTTGCTTTTGCCCTGGACGTGAACGAGCTCGCCGATCTTGATTACGGTATCCAGCGGCAGTTCCTGTCCAACCTCGAATTCTTCAGGGTTTTCCACGCGAAACTCGCGAACATGGTAGAAACCTTCGGCTCCCGCTTTTTTGAAATGGCCGGCTAGAGGCTTGTTCACCCTGCTCGCCCGCTTGGCACCGAAACCAAGCTGAATGGCGTTGTAGCCCTCGCCTTCTACGGTTTTCACTTGCAGAACCGTACAGGGGCCGGCTTCGACAACGGTCACCGGAATGGCGAATCCAAGTTCGTCGTAGACCCGGGTCATTCCAACTTTCTTACCCAACATACCTATTGTCTTTGGCATAATCGTACCCGATGCTTCAATTAATCTTTCTTATCTGCTGATTACGGTAACTTGATCTCAACGTCCACGCCGGCGGAGAGTTCGAGTTTCATCAACAGATCAATGGTCTGCTGGGTCGGTTCCAGAATGTCGAGCAGTCTCCGGTGAGTTCTCATTTCGAACTGCTCCCTCGATTTCTTGTCGACGTGGGGCGAGCGGAGAATACAGAACTTCTTCACCGAAGTCGGCAGCGGGATGGGCCCGGCCACCGAAGACCCGGTGCGGCGCGCCGTGTCGACAATCTCGTGGGTCGATTGATCCAGCAACTTGTGATCATACGCCTTCAGGCGGATGCGAATTTTCTCTGTCGGTATCATCTATGCACCTTAACCCATAATTTCACTGATAACGCCAGCGCCCACCGTGCGACCGCCCTCGC
>CBFCWR010000243.1:0-5050 GCA_965601575.1 uncultured Desulfofustis sp.
AAATTTCGAGCATAACGCAGAGTTTGGGCGAAAAGATCGTTTTGCAAATGGCTCGTATCATCAAAGAAAACCAGGACGATTACAGCAGCATTGCCGCTGCTGTAATCGTCTCCGGCGGTATTGCCGCAATTCCTACTGAGACTTCCTATGGACTCGCGGTGGATCCGTTCAATAGCGAAAGTCTCGAGCGCTTGTTCGAGATCAAGCGCCGCCCCCCCACCAAGCCAATTCTTGTTCTCATCGACGAGAAAGATCGACTTGCACGATTGGTCAGTGAAGTTCCCGATCCATTCGGGCCGTTAATGGACAGGTACTGGCCTGGACCTTTGACCTTGATTTTTCCGGCCAGACCTGATCTCCCTCCGCTTCTGACCGCCGGAACCGGCACCATTGGGGTCAGGATATCATCCAATCGGGCTGCTGCTGAAATATGCCGTCAGGCGGGTGGGATGATCACGGCGACCAGCGCCAACCTCAGCGGTGAACAACCAGCCTGGTCGGCAGAGGAACTGATGCGCTGCTTTTCAAACTCTATAGAGCTGATTGTCGATGGCGGCCATCTTGATCAGGTACCGCCGTCCACGGTAGTCAGGTGTGAGAACGATGAGCTGGTTATGGTCAGGCCAGGCCGTATTGGTCTGGGCGACATGACTACCAGTTAAAGCTCAGGTTTCTCTTATCGGGTAAGATGGCGGTATTTGATCCGCTGTGGTTGATCGGCCGCGGCCCCAAGCCTTTTTTTCCTGTCCTTTTCATAATCCGAGTAGTTGCCTTCAAACCACACGGTTTGTGAATCTCCTTCAAAAGCCAGAATGTGGGTGGCGATTCTGTCAAGAAACCAGCGGTCGTGGCTGATGACCACCACACAGCCGAGATAATTCTCGAGCGCCTCTTCCAGGGCCCTCAGAGTATTGACATCAAGATCGTTGGTCGGCTCATCCAGCAGCAGCACGTTGCCGCCATCCTTGAGCATTTTTGCCAGGTGAACTCTGTTTCTCTGACCTCCTGAGATCTGCGTAATTTTCTGCTGCTGGTCAGATCCGGAGAAGTTGAACCTGGCCACATAGGCCCTGCTGTTCACCTCTTTGGTACCAAGCCAGATGGTGTCCTGTCCTTCCGAGATGGCTTCGAATATGGTTTGCTCGGGCTCCAGCGTTTCTCTGCTTTGATCCACATAGGCAAGCTTGACCGAGTCGCCAAGGCTGATGATTCCCTCATCAGGTTCCACCTGACCGGTGATCAGATTGAACAGCGTTGACTTACCAGCCCCATTGGGCCCTATGACACCAACAATTCCTCCGGCAGGGAGGGTGAATTCCATATTTTCAAACAACACCCGGTCGCCGAAACATTTTTTTAGATTGCGGGCCTCGATAACCTTCTTCCCGAGTCTCGGTCCCGGAGGAATATATATTTCCAGATCTTTCGCCTTTTCAGCGGAACCCGAATCTAGCAGTTCCTGATATGAGCTGATTCGAGCCTTGGATTTTGATCGCCTTCCCTTGGGCGACATACGTATCCATTCAAGTTCACGCTGAAGTGTTTTTTGACGTTCGCTTTCCTGCTTCTCTTCAACCGCCAATCGCTTCTGTTTCTGCTCCAGCCAGGATGAGTAATTTCCCTTCCAGGGGATACCGGCCCCCCGGTCAAGCTCGAGGATCCAACCGGCCACATTGTCGAGAAAGTAGCGATCATGGGTGACCGCGATTACCGTGCCGCTGTAATCCTGCAAATGGCGCTCAAGCCAGGCAACCGTTTCAGCGTCGAGGTGATTTGTGGGTTCGTCGAGCAGGAGTATGTCCGGTTTCTTTAGCAGAATTCGGCACAAGGCCACCCGGCGTTTTTCGCCCCCTGAAAGAATTCCGCATTTGGTATCCGAAGGAGGGCAGCGCAAAGCATCCATGGCCATTTCCAATCGGCTGTCAATGTCCCAGGCGGAAGATGCATCGAGTTTCTCCTGCACCTCGGCCTGTTTCTCGATGAGGGTCTGCATATCATCATCGCTCATCGGTTCAGCAAATTTCTCATTTATGGTATTGAATTCGGTCAGAAGTGCCAAGGTCTGTTCGACTCCTTGTTCGACAATTTCTTTGACCGTTTTTTCAGGGTCGAGGTGAGGTTCCTGCTCCAGGTAATCGATCGTGTGACCTGGGGCAAGGACAGTTTTACCGTCAAACTCTGTATCAATACCTGCAAGGATTCGGAGCAGGGTGGATTTACCCGAGCCGTTGAGCCCGAGAACTCCTATCTTGGCTCCGTAAAAATAGGACAGGGAGATACCCTTGAGAACAGGTCGATTGTTATAATTTTTGCGTACCTTGATCATCGAATAGATGATTTTCTGGTCGTCGTTGCTCATTGCCTGAAATCCTCTGGCTGATCGGAGAAATAGATGGAAGAAATACTACGTCACTCTAATGCGGAACAATAAAAAAGGGAACAGACGGATTGACCGCCTGTTCCCTGGTTTGACTGTGGAGTATGAGTGTTTAGCTTTGTTTGGCCGGGATAATGATTGGACAATCACATTCTGCATCCGAGATATCAAGGAGCAGGAATTTGACGTCAAACCCATTCTCGATCAGTTCCCTGTAGGCAAGATCGGCTCTGGCACCAGTGGAGCAATGAACGAAAATCCGTTTATCCTTTGGAAGCTCATTCATCCGCTTGGGGATTTCGTCCAATGGGATATTTACGGTGTTGGTGAAGATACCCAATTCAGCCACCTCGTCCTCGGTGCGGGCGTCAATAACGAAGGTGTCAGGCAATTCACCCATTACCGCTTGACGGAATTCGGCCACGGAAACCTCGCCCTTGCCGAGTTTTCTGACCCAGCGTATTTCATTGGAGAAGATCGGTCCCGATTCGATCTCACCGCCGGAGGCCAGCCAACCCTGGTAATTTCCCTTGACCATCGCGACAGTCTTGAAACCCTCATCCTTGAGGTCTTCGTAGGCGTCGGTCACATCGTCATAATTGTCGCTGTAGAGGATGACGGGGGCGTTTCTGGGAATATCATCGATGCGGTTTTCGAGTTCTTCATAGGCGACCTGCACGGAACGCGGCAAGCGTCCTTTGACCGGGGCGTCACCCTCGCGCAGATCGAGGATAACCACATTGCCTGTGGCGACGTAATCATTTGATGCATAAACCGGATAGCCTTCCTCACTCCAGGACGGTTCACCACCAAGATAGGCACGTACATTAGTATAACCGAGTTGTCTCGCCAGACCGGCGTTTGTACTCGTCATGCCTCAGGTGTACCCTCCACAATAAAAGACGACGAGCGCGTCTTTGTCTTTTGGCAGCACCGCTTCCTTCTGCTCTTTCAGCATCGGTACAGGAATGGATACGGCGCCGGGCAGATGTCCCTGGTTGTAGCGCATCGCAGGCCGGGCGTCGGCGAGGACCATGGGAACATGGTCCTGCAGCATCTTGTAGAGCTCCTCGGTCTTGATTTCGGTGACGCCTTCTGGGAGTTTGGCAAGTTTGGGTTTAATCACCGTGGCGAATTTATCTTCCCCACGCTGCTCCCATCTGATGATGGCCGCTTCACCTTTTTTGGCGTAGTCCAGACCTTCGGTGTCGTCATCGAAGCGCACCATCATTGTCTTGGCTTCCGCTCCCTTGCCAACTGTGATGGAGATTGTTTTAGCTTTGTTGGAGCGGCCAGCGACCGGCCCTGTAAAGACAAATGGGTCCTTTTTCTCGGCAACCGCCGGCTTGGCTTCCTGGCTGGCCGTGGTGGCGCCTTGCTGTTGGGCGCATCCTGACATAATCAGAGCCAGCATCAGTGCCACAGGAATAAATTTAACAAAACTTCTGATCTTCATTGTCATGTCTCCCGTGTGATTTTTTAGTATGGCAGTTATCTGCGAATGAATGGCACTATGACAAGTACCACAGACGTATAATGGATAAACTAAATAATTAAACAATTAACAATGTACCACGAAATTAAACTTGTGCAACGTATTTTTTCCCACAACCTGACATCACAGCAGCCAAATAAAAGGCCCGCATACGCTGCGCATGCGGGCCTTATACGGTTCGTTGGAAGGTTAAGTTTCTACCTCCAGACCCACTCCGTTTTCAGATCGATGGTTCTTTCATCTTCGAAGAATACGACTTCGTTACCGTCAAACTCACCGAAAGGTACATAATACAAGGTAACGATTATATTGAGTTCGTCATTGAGTAGTTCACGTCTCAATTTTCCGTCTTTATCCATATCTTCGTATGGGTAGGGAATCTCGAAGGTTTCGTGCTTCGTCTGCAAAGGTGGCAGACTCGTTTCATGCAGAATGCCGCTCTTTTCATAAGGCCCGCGACCCATTTCCCTGCCTCTCCCCATTCTGCCGGGATAGGGCATGTAGATACGCTGTTCGTTGTAAACCTCATCTCCGTCCGTTGTTTCAGCGGTCACATCCAGGACCAGCCTATTCGGAGTCGGTCAGCCATCCGGGATGGCGTGACCGGTTTTATTGTACATCGAGACATCGATGATGCCGATTGGGATCACTCCCTCCTCCTTGTTTTTGCGCCAGAAAAGTGACTGGGAGTGGACTTTTACATCAAGCGCCATTTCGACCATGGTCTCGTTGCGATAGGCGGCCATATTGTGTCCGAGTTCGGACTGGTACATATGGCACTCCTGGCACGATTCGCTGCCGCCATGGGCCACATAGGAAAACAGGTAGCTGCCGTACGCGGTGGCGCATTGGGATGGATGGTCGAGTTCGAAACTCGGTCCCTGACCGTGGCACTGCCCGCAGAATATAGACTCTCCAATAGCAGGAGCTTCGGCCATCAGGACGTACTCGTCGTCATCATGATCACCTTCCAGTCCGCCATACACCGTGTCAGGCTGGGGCCAGCCGTCAGCATACTTGTGAATAAGGGCAACCTTGTTATGGCAGACCATGCAGCCGATATTCAGACTCTCAATGGTTTCCTCCAATTCTTCGGCTTTTTCATCCTCACCGTCACGGTAGGCCTGCTGCCAACCGCGGATGGTGGCGACGATCTCGCGGGCGACATCATCGGTGGC
>CBFCWR010000244.1:0-5014 GCA_965601575.1 uncultured Desulfofustis sp.
TCGGCCCTGATCGTCACCCTCTACTTTGGCAGCTATCAGATCCCCTGGTTCAACACCGAGACCCTGGTAACCTATGCCCGGCCGGTGGTTATCGCCATCATGCTTGGGCTGCCGGTGGTCGGTTACCTGTTCGGAGAGTGGATAAAGAGGAACAACCGCAGCCACTACTATCGGGAAAACGACCCGCGGCAAAAAGAGACCACAGTCTACATCGCCTTGCTCTGGTCGCTGGTTGCACTGCTCGAGCTGGTGCTGCTTATCTATCTGGTTTTCGCCCACGGCGGGGTGGCAGACCGGATTCTGGTGGCCCTTCTGCAGATTGGAACCTTCCTGTTCAAGACCTTTCTGATGTGCTTCGTCTATGTCTGGGTGCGTTGGACGCTGCCGAGATTTCGCTACGATCAGCTCCAGAAAATCGGCTGGGAAAAACTGTTGCCGCTGGCCCTTTTGAACATATTCATCACCAGCGCGATCATCGTCTCGTTTGGCTAAGGGAAACGCTATGAGCATCAAAGTACGAACCGTTGAACGAAAAGGCCGCACCTTCCTGGAACAGTTGTATCTGGTGGAGGTTGTCAAGGGCATGACGGTGACCCTGGGCCACTTTTTCAGGAATCTGCTGGATAATTCCAGGCTTTATGTCCGGCATTACCCGGAAGTGGAACCGGAAATAACCGCCCGCTGGCGGGGCCGGCACCGCCTCACCAGGCACGAGGACGGCAGCGTCAAATGCGTGGCCTGTTTCATGTGTCAGACCAATTGTCCCTCCAACTGCATCATGATCGAAGCAGGCGAGCGTCACGATGGCAGGTCGGAGAAAATGCCCACCCGCTTCGACATCGATCTGCTCGAGTGTATCTATTGCGGATATTGCGTGGAGGCCTGTCCGATGGATGCCATCAGGATGGATACCGGCATCTATTCGGTGACCAGCTATTCCCGGGAGTCGATGGTCCTGGGCCTGGAAGATTTGCTGGAGACACCCGGTGCGTTCGATGAAGAAGAATATAAAAAGGGAGGTGGCTGATCGATGATTACTACCTACTTGTTCTTTGGCTTTGCCCTGCTGGCGGTGCTTGGCGCCCTCGGGCTGATCCTTTTCAAACATCCCATGAACGGGGCGATGAGCTTCGTGATGACCCTGATCTCCCTGGCCGGGCTCTATGCACTGCTGTCGGCCAAACTGATCTTTGCCATCCAGCTGATTGTCTATGCCGGCGCGATCATGTCGCTGATCCTGTTTATCATCATGTTTCTCAATATTCAGGAAAAAGACCTGCCCCTGGATCCCAACCGCTGGTTCTACCTGGCTGGCGGTGTAATAGTCGTGGCGCCGATCGCCGGTCTACTCATCAAAATAACCAAAACTCTGCCGGCCACTGAAGTAACCGTATTCGAAGATGGCTTCGGCGGGGTCAAGGAGGTCGGTCAACTGCTCTTCACCCAATGGCTATTGCCCTTTGAAATCGTTTCAATTCTGCTGCTGGTGGCCCTGGTCGGGGCGGTGGTGCTGGCTGGCAAACGGGGGGTGAACTGATGGTATCGCACTACCTGTCACTGAGCATCATACTATTCTGCCTCGGGATTCTGGGCGTCGTCTCGAGAAGAAATGTGTTCATCGTCTTCATGTCCATAGAGCTGATGCTCAATGCTGCCAACCTCGGTTTTGTGGCGCTGAGTCGACTGCATGTCAACATGGACGGCCATGTCCTGGCCCTGATGGTGATGGCCGTGGCGGCGGCTGAAGCGGCGCTGGCGCTGGCGGTGATAATTCTTCTGCACAAGCACAAGGGCAACCTTGACACCAATATTTTCAGTTTACTGAAGGGGTGATCAAATGACTCACACTGTCACATACCTTGGCTTTATTCCCCTGTTGCCGCTCGCGGGAGCGCTGGTTGTCGGCCTGATGTATTTAGCCACCTGCCAGGGTAAGCAGATTTCCGAGCGAATTTACGGGATCCTGGGGTGCGTGGGGCCGGTACTCTCCTTTTTCGTGGCGGTCAAGGTGTTCTTTGCGCTGCTGTCACTTCCTGCAGAAGAGCGATTTTTAACCCACAAGGCGTTCACCTGGTTCGCGGTGGGCGACCTCAACGTGTCCATGGGATTTCTGGCCGATCCGCTGAGCTCACTGATGCTGCTCTTTGTGACCTTCGTCGGCTCACTCATCCACATCTACTCCATCGGCTACATGGCCGGCGATAAGAGATTTGGTAAATTCTTCTCCTATCTCAATCTCTTTCTCGGTTCGATGCTGATTTTGGTGCTTGGCGACGGACCCGTGGTCATGTTCGTGGGCTGGGAGGGCGTGGGGCTCTGTTCTTATCTGCTGATCAGCTTCTGGAGTGAAGACCGCGAAAACGTGGTGGCCGGCAACAAGGCGTTTATCGTCAACAGGATCGGCGATCTCGGTTTCGTCCTTGGTATGGCTTTTCTGTTCTGGGGGATCGGTGCTGGTGGCTTTGATTATCTCTCCCTTAAAGCAAACGCCCCTCAATTGACCGCGCCGGTCGGGGTAATCGTCTGCCTGCTCCTCTTTGTTGGCGCCACGGGCAAATCAGCCCAGATTCCGCTCTATGTCTGGTTGCCGGATGCAATGGCCGGCCCGACGCCGGTTTCCGCCCTGATCCATGCGGCCACCATGGTCACGGCCGGCGTCTATATGGTGGCCCGGTTCAGTTTTATTTACGCCCAGGTCCCCGCCGCCGGTGAAGTGGTGGCCTGGATCGGTATTCTGACCGCGCTGTTGGCGGCGATATTCGGGATGTTCCAGAACGACATCAAGAAGATCCTGGCCTATTCGACCGTTTCCCAGCTTGGCTACATGTTTGCCGGAGTCGGAGTCGCTGCTTATTCAGCCGGCATTTTCCATGTCTTTACCCACGCTTTTTTCAAAGCCCTGCTTTTTCTCGGAGCAGGCTCGGTGATCATCGCCCTGCACCATCAGCAGGACATCTGGAAGATGGGCGGTCTGCGCGCCAAGATGCCGATCACCTATTGGACCATGCTCATCGGCGGTCTTGCCTTAGCCGGTTGCCCGCCGTTTTCAGGATTCATATCCAAAGACGAAATTCTCTATTCAGCGCTTGCCAACGGGCATGTGATGATCTGGATGATCGGTGTGCTGGTCGCCGGCATGACGGCCTATTACACCTTCCGCATGATTTTCATCGTCTTCCACGGCAAGCCGCGTGATCAGGAGGCCTATGACCATGCCCATGAATCACCAAAGGTCATGACCGTTCCTCTGGTGATCCTGGCGATCGGCTCTTTCTTTGCCGGTTCTGCCAACATACCGGCAATTTTCGGTGGACATCAGAGGGTTTCTCACTGGCTGGCGCCGAGCCTGGTCGAGCATCATCCCCATGCTTCTGTCGGCTTGGAAATCCTGGCCATCGGAGCCTCCATCATCGCCTTCGTGATCGGC
Organism: uncultured Desulfofustis sp.; assembly: GCA_965601575.1. Taxonomy (GTDB): domain Bacteria; phylum Desulfobacterota; class Desulfobulbia; order Desulfobulbales; family Desulfocapsaceae; genus JABDQA01. Next base: position 3,428 of record CBFCWR010000244.1, read on the forward strand.
ATCAGTCTTGCGTATCGAAAATTCACCGTTGCTGTGGAGGAACCTGAATACCAGGGACTTCAGAAGTTTGCCTATCACAAATTCTATGTCGACGAGCTTTATCACAAGGTCATCGTCGTACCGTACCAATTCGTCGGCAAGGCCATCAGCAGGGTGATAGAGCCTTATGTAACCGATGCCCCGGTACAGGCAAGCGGCTGGCTCTACCGCATGTTCGGCCTGGCTTTTAAGGTCGTTCAGGTCGGCTATGTCAGGATTTACGCGGTCTATATGGTTATAGGGTTGTCAATTTTGAGTCTGCTGCTCTCACGGTCATTGAACTTCTAAGGGTGATATGATGTTTGAAAATTTGCTTTCAATCATGATCTTTGTCCCCATTGTCGCCGGACTGGCTACTTTTGTCCTGCCGCTCAGCAGAGATGCGGCCAGGATAATCGGGCTGGCGGTTTCAGTGATTGTGGTGCTTCTGGGTATCAAGGTGTTTCTGGCCTTCAGCGGCGCCAGCGGCGGTTTCGAATTTGTCGAGCATGTCCCGATCAATGAGTCGCTCGGCATTGCCTACAGTCTTGGAGTCGATGGTATTTCCATTCTGGTGCTGGCCGCGGCAGCGACACTGTTTCCGATGGTCTATCTGCTTTTTCAAACCAAGGAAAAAGGTTATTACGCCAACCTGTTGATCGTTCAGGGAGCCATGATCGGTGCGGTTGCGGCCACCGACATGGTGCTCTTTTACGTCTTCTGGGAGGTCATGCTGCTGCCGGTCTTTTTCATGATCGGGCTTTACGGCGGTCCCAAACGGCTGCCGGCAACCATCAAGATTACCATTTATACTATTGCCGGATCCCTGCTGATGCTGGCTTCAATCATCTACCTGGGGATTGCCTATCATGCCCAGAGCGGGGAATGGAGTTTTGCCATGACACATCTGAGCAATATGTCGCTCAGCGGGTCCACAGCCACTCTGGCCTTTGTCGGCTTCATGGTTGCCTTTGCCATCAAGATTCCCCTGTTCCCCTTTCATACCTGGCTGCCCGATGCCTATACCGAGGCACCCACGGCGACGACCTTCGTGCTTTCTGCGGTGATGGCCAAGATAGGCGTCTATGGCGTGATCCGCTTCGTGGTACCGGTGTTTGACGAGAGTTTTGCCCGCTACGCCCTGATTCTCGCCTTCTCCGGAGTAATCGGCATGATGTACTGCGGGATTGCCGCCCTGGCCCAGAAAGATTTCAAAAGGATGCTGGCATTTTCTTCAGCTTCGCACATGGGCATCATCGCCCTGGGTATCTTCTGCATGAACATCCAGGCGCTGACCGGCACGCTTTTCCAGATCGTCGCCCACGCCACCAGTACCGGCGTGCTTTTCCTCTTGCTCGGCATTATTGAGGAACGCAGCGACACCAGGAATATCGACGACTTTGGCGGCTTGGCCTCCAGGGCCCCGGTGTTTGCCCTCTTCTTTGCCGTGGCCATGCTTGCCTCGGTCGGTCTGCCCGGCACCTCAGGGTTCATCGGTGAGTTTTTGATTATCCTGGGTGCGGTCAAATTCAACCCGCTCATCGCCGTCCTCGCCGGCACCACCCTGAT
>CBFCWR010000245.1:0-5013 GCA_965601575.1 uncultured Desulfofustis sp.
GGGAATTTTTCGGGCTGCTGGGCCCCAACGGCGCCGGTAAAACCACGACGATCGGGATTATCACTTCGCTGGTGACCAAAACAGGCGGCACAATCAAGGTGTTCGGCATCGATATCGATGAGGATTTCTCCTCGGCCAAACGGCTGATTGGTGTGGTTCCCCAGGAATTCAATTTCTCGATCTTCGAAAAGGTCGAAGATATCGTCTGCCAGCAGGCCGGGTATTACGGTATTGGCCGCCAGCAAGCACAGCAGAGCTGCGAAAAGTATCTGCGCCAGCTCGGTCTCTGGGAAAGAAGGCATACCACTGCCCGAGAACTTTCGGGCGGGATGAAGCGCAGGCTGATGATTGCCCGCGGACTCGTGCATGAGCCCAGGCTGCTGATCCTCGATGAACCAACGGCCGGCGTCGATGTTGAGCTGCGGCGCGGCATGTGGGATTTTCTCGAAAAATTGAACCGGAGCGGCAGAACGATAATCCTCACCACGCACTATCTCGAAGAGGCGGAGCGCCTCTGCTCCCGCATCGCCATTATCGCCGACGGCCGGATCATAGAAAATGCGCCGAAAAGAGATCTTCTCAAAAAACTCGACAAGGAAACATTCGTCCTGGACGTGAAAGGCGAGGATCTGCAGGTTTCACCGATGGACCATGTCAATTTCAACCCGCTTGACGAGACCACGCTCGAGGTGACAGTCACCAAGGGGCAGTCTCTGAACCGGGTGTTCGAGCATCTCGGGAGCCAGGGAATAGAGGTAGATTCCATGCGCAACAAGACCAACCGGCTGGAAGAGATTTTTATGGAGATGGTCGAATGATGCGCGAGAGCCTTGTCTGCTTCTTCACCATCGCCAGACGGGAGACCACCAGGATCTTCAGGATCTGGGTACAGACCCTGGTTCCCCCGGTGATCACCATGACGCTTTATTTCATCGTCTTCGGCAGCTTCATCGGTTCTCAGCTTTCCGGCATCAAGGGCTTCGAGTATATGGCCTTCATCGCCCCCGGCCTGATCATGATGTCGATTATCACCAACTCATATACCAACACGGTGTCGAGCTTCTTCTCCACCAAGTTTCAGAAAAATATCGAGGAAATGCTGGTGAGTCCCACACCCAACTGGGTGATCGTCCTGGGATTCGTCTCGGGTGGGGTGGTTCGGGGGCTCAGTGTGGGGCTGCTGGTATCCCTGGTCAGTCTGTTTTTTATCAGGCTGCCCATGTACAGTTTCATCTACACCGCCGTATTTGCCTTTCTGACCAGCTTTGTTTTTGCCCTGGCCGGCATGATCAACGGCATATTTGCCAAGAAATTCGATGATATATCCATCATACCGACCTTTGTGATCACGCCGCTCACTTACCTGGGCGGAGTATTCTATTCGATCTCACTGCTGCCCGATTTCTGGCAGACGGTGTCCAGGGCCAACCCGATCATCTATATGATCGATGGTTTCCGTTATGGATTCCTGGGTATCTCGGACATGCGCGTGGCCAGTGGTCTGGGCATGTTGTGCTTTTTTGCAGTCACACTCTTTTCAATCAACCTCTATCTTCTGAAAAAAGGAATCGGCATCAGGAGTTAACCCGACATTCAGGTGTTTGTTATGATAGAACTATATGTGAGCTATACCTGCCCGTTCTGCATGAAAGTCATGCGGGCTGCGGAAGAAATGGGCCTGACGGAAGGAAAGGATTATCTCATCGTCGATGCTGCCCCCGGGACTCCGGGGCGCAAGAAAGTAGTCGATACCGGCTCCAAGTCGATGGTCCCGTTTCTTATGGACGGCGAGCACTGGATGTATGAGAGCGATGATATAATCGATTATTTAAAATCGAAATTCAGTTCTTAGCTCGCAGCCCCTCATAACGCGGCTTTTTCCCTCGCTCTTCGTTGCGCTCAGAATTCTATCCTCTGAGGTGCGTGTATGTCTGCGGTATAATTGTTCGCGCCTCGATCGGGGAAAAAAACCATCGTTTTTGATCACAACCATCTGATCATCAGCGCTTCAGAAGATGTGAAAAGACAAAGGCCGCTTTGACTGTTTCAACTTGAAGCTCTGCGTGTGCCGGTTGAGACGGCCTGTTATCCTGTCACCTGCTCGTACACCCGCAGGAAATTTCCCCCCAGGATCGCGGTGATCTCCTCATCGGAGTAACCGCGCTCGATCAGCCCGCCGGTAAATGCGGGAAGCTGGCGGTGGCTGCTGATTATGTCGTAGGCCGGCAGCGGTTCTTCGAGCTGCAGAAAATCGGTGAAGCCGTTGCAGATGTCAAAGCCGATGCCGACGTGGTCGATACCGCAGATATTGACCACGTGATCGACATGATCGATCAGGTCGGCAACCCCGGCTTCTTCCTTGTCCGGATCAACGAACATGTTGACCGAATTGATGCCGATGACCCCGCCGTTTCTGGCTACCGTTTCAATCTGCGCATCGGTCAAATTACGTGCGGTATCGGCCAGGCTCCTGCAGTTGGAGTGGGAGACGACCACGGGGGTAGTGACGATCTCCATGACGTCGGTGAAGCCTTCGTCGTTGATATGGCTTAAATCAAGCACGATGCCCAGTTCTTCGGACTTTTCGATAAGTTTCACCCCAAACGGGGTGAGGCCGCCCTTGAGGCCTTCTGCCAGCGGAGCGAAAAAAGCCCCGTCGGCGACATAGTTTCTGCGGCTCCAGACCAGGCCAAGGGCGCGGACTCCCAGTTCATAAAAAATCCGCAAGAGCCCGAGGTCGTTCTGCAGCGGATCCGCCCCTTCGAGTGACAGAAACAATCCCACCTCACCCGCTTCTTTGGCCGCCCGTGCTTCTCTGACACTGCGGCAGAGCCTGAGCTGCCCCGGGGATTCCTCGAATTCGTCGTGCAGATGGCTGATCTGATCCAGTGCCTTTCGCAACCCCATTTCCGGCAGGAAGTAGTCGTGGATAAAGATTGCACCGACCAGCAGATCCACCCCTCCGCTGCGGAAGCTTTCCATATAACTGGTTTCGATTACCCTGTTCTCACCCCGTTCACGGCGCATGGCGACATCAAGCGGCAGATCGAAATGAGCGTCGACAATGAAGGCCTGACGGTGAAGCTCGGCCACCCGGTCGGAAAGAGTGTCATTCATGGCAGATTCTATTGCTGGAGTGGAGTTTAAAGGGTGAAGAGAAAAAACTTCAGCACCTCGAAATAGTCATCGGCGTCGAACCTGACGGTCTGTGGGGTGATCAGTTCGGCACCGGGGAAAAATGAGTTTTTATACGCATCCAGGGAACTGGAGTAGGTGGTCTCCACCTCGAAACGGTTCGGCAGCGACTGCAGGCAGTCTGACAGATCCCCGGCAAGACTCCGGTTCACCCCCTCTTGAATCTGCTCACAGGCGCGGTCCGGATGCAGATTCACGGTGGAGTCGCCGCTGCCGTATTTGACCGACACGCTGACAATGGCGGGGACAATATCGGCGGCGTGGTCACACAGCTCTTTATCGCCCGAGACAAACGCCACCGGTACCTTTTCATAGAGTGAGGTGTAATAATTAATCAAGAACTCGGATGCCGGGCGACCGTTGATGGTGAGCAGCGCCACGCGAGAGCTCATGGTGTGGGCCAGAGGATTGCCGTCACTGCCGCCCCGGGCATGATAGCCTATCATGATGGCCGCCGTAAAAGACGAATCGAGTTCCTGCATCATCATGTAAGGGTGCCGCGACCAGCCCCGGATCAGCCTGGTGTTTTCCGGCAGCTCCGAGCCGATGATATTCTTGGCGCTGTCGTGCCCGTCCCTTATCCAGATTTCGGTAGCGCCCGCCTCGATGGCGCCCCGACAGGCTGAAACGACTTCGGCGGTCATCTGTTTCTGAAACTCCGGGTAGCGTTCGCTGCCCCGGGTCACCTCATCCCAGTGGCTGGTGCCGCAGATGCCCTCGAGATCGGCGCTGATGTATATTTTCATGATCCTTTTCCCCAGTTTCGTCAGGAGCCTTTGAGCCCGGAGATGCCCAGGCCTGGTTCATCCGGCAGCACAATTTCCTCGCCGTGATAGCTGATGCCGCCTGCGACCGGATTAGTGCTGCAGAACAGTGGTGCATCCAGATCCATTATACTGATGGCGCTGGTGGCCGCGGCCAGATGAGCGGCAGCGGTCACGCTCAGATGGCATTCCATCATCGAGCCGATCATGCAGGGGATGCCGGCGGCCTCGGCGATGGCTGCGATCTTTCTGGCGTTGTAGATCCCCCCGCACTTCATCAGTTTGATGTTAATGCCGTCCACCGCGCCGATTCTGATGAGCTCCAGCGCCTCGGTCCCGGAGAAAACGGACTCATCGCCATAGACGGGAAGCATCAAACGTTTTCTGACATAGGCGAGATCACGGTAGCGGTGAGCGGCCACGGGCTGTTCCATCAGCTCCACGGGAATGCCGCGACGGGCTATTTCCCGCCCTACGTACACGGCTTCCTTGGGCTGCCAGCCCTGATTGGCGTCGATCCGCATGCTGACCTCACTGCCCACCGCCCGATAAATCTGCTCCAGCCGCTCGATATCGAGTTCGGGATTGTTGCCGACCTTGATTTTCAGGATAGTGAAGCCCTCTGCCAATCGGGCTCTGCTGGCCTCAACCATTGCGTCGATGGAGTCGAGACTGATGGTGATATCGGTCTTCAGGGGCTGGATATTGCCGCCCAGCAATCGGTAGAGCGGTATCCCCAGGGATTTGGCCAGCAAATCGTAAAGCGCCATATCGACCGCCGCCTTGGCTGAGTTATTAGCCACCAGACAGGAGTTGAGCCGCTGGAAGACAAGCTCGTGCCCGGCCAGATCCATACCCTCGAGTGCAGCTCCGATGTGGGCGACTGCGTGTGCGATGGAGCCGGCCGTCTCCCCGGTGATGACTGCGGTCGGTGCCCCGCTGCCGAATCCGGTGAATTCGGTGTCGGTTTCTACTCTGACAAGCACGTTTTCGAGGGTATTGACCGTGCGCAGGGCGGTTCTGAAGACCTGCTTCAGGGGAATTGAAATGGGTT
>CBFCWR010000246.1:0-4996 GCA_965601575.1 uncultured Desulfofustis sp.
CAACCAACTTCTCGAAGGGCAGATCCTGATGCGTGTATGCATCGAGGGCCGTTTTTCGAGTTCGGGATGCAAGTTCAGCGAAGGACATATCCTCTGTCAGGTCGGCGCGCAGAACCAGCGTGTTGAGAAAGAGGCCGATCAGCCCTTTCGTTTCCGGACGGCTGCGATTGGCGATGGGGGTGCCGACCAGAACATCGCTCTGTCCCGTGTAGCGGGTTAGCAGTAGTTGAAACGCCGCCAACAGGCTCATGAACATCGTTGTGCCTAGCTCCTGGTTCAGCGTGATGAGCTGTCGGTATATCGTGTCAGGTAACTGGCACCATTTCAAGGCACCGCGGAAGGTCTGTTGTGCCGGACGGGGGCGATCTGTCATCAAATGGATGACCGGCAGCTCATCACTGAGCTGCTTTTTCCAGTAGACAAGCTGTTCCACCATCTGCTTTTCGACCTGGCTCTTTTGCCAGATGGCAAAATCGGTGTATTGCACGGGCAAGTCCGGCAGGATCGGCGTTTCACCAACAGACAATGATTGGTAAATCTCAGAGAGCTCGCGCCAGAAGACCTCATTGGACCACTCATCAAAAAGGATGTGGTGAATCGTCAGGACGAGGATGTGATCGTGATTGCTCTGCTGAATGAGTATGGCTCGCAGTAGAGGGCCTTGGGACAGGTTGAAGGGTCGGCGGATCTCGGATTTGACCAAATCCTGGGCTTGGCGCTCTCGATCATCGTGTTCTTGGGATTTCAGTTCGATTTCACGGATTTCAAACCGTATCTTGGGGATGATTTTTTGGTATGGTTGGCCATCTTCAACCACAATTATGCTTCGCAAACTGTGATGTCGCTGCAGGAGAGTGTTGAAGCTCTCCTGCAGGCTAGCTTTATCGAGGTCGCCTTGAATTCGCACCACGTTGTACATGTTGTAAGCAGGGCTTTGGGGGTCCAGCTGGTGCAGAAACCAGAAACGTTCCTGGGCGAAGGATAGAGGGATCAGCCCTGTTTTTTCGTATACAGGTATCCCCTCTGCTCCCTTGACGCGGCTGAGTTGACCGCTGAGGCGCTTTTCCAGGAGGACGCGCTTGGCAGCGGATAATTCCTGATTACGGTTCGGGTCGGTTTTCCGCTCAGCCATGGATTACTTGCTCTGTTTTGACTCCAGGCTCGATAGAAGGTGCTCTGCATCCTCGTCACTCAGTTGATCGATTTCAGACATGAGTATTTCTTCGATCCGCCTGGCCAGTTCAGCAATAGTAGGTGAGCTGAATAGTTCTACCGGTAGAAGATCGATCTCATAAGCCTGGGCTACGCGCACAGTCACCTGGATAGTCGAAATAGAGTCGCCACCGAGCTCGAAGAAATTGTCATGGATGCCCGCCTCCCGGATGTCGAGGACATCCGCCCAGATCTCTGCTAACTGTATTTCAAGGGGGGTGGCTGGCGCGACAAATTTGTTGTCCACCATCAGGCGGTCAAATTCGGGGCGGGGTAATGCCTGGAGGTCGATCTTACCGTTACGGGTCAATGGCATTTGGTCGAGCTGCATGAAATATGTTGGGATCATGTAGTTGGGCAAGCTCTTTTCAAGGTGCTCGCGCAGGGCTGCTGCGGTTGTGGGGACCCGTGCTACGGTATATGCTGCCAACCGGATTCGGCTGTTCTCTGACTCGTCATAGCCGATTTCAGCGAGCATCTGGTGGACTCTTTGTTCATCGATTTCATCGTTCAGGTCATCCAGGGCTTCTGCGCGCGTCTTGTGTCCAACCCGCACGTCCCAGCTGTAAGGCAAGGAATAATTATGATAGCCGCGTTCCTTTTTATGGATATAGATCCCGGCATCATTGATCAGGCAGTTGGTCGAGCGACCGGTGTCGGATGGCCTGGTCCAGGATGCGTATTGATCCAGATATGCGTACATTTCCTGGAGCGGAACATCCGTGTAGCGGTAAAAATCGACCAATCGGATCTCATTGAATATCCTGTCGTCCTCGAAAATCGCCACATCCATCAATTGGGTTACGGCATCATCAAAGCGATGATATGCCTTACGAGCGGAGAGTACGGTTTGATCGATCGTCTCAACGTCGAAAATGCGGGCCCTGAACATATCCGAGAGACGGGTCTCAAACAGCTGGCCGCGGGTCAATCCCGTGAAGATGTACTTGATCCCTTCCTGATGGGCCAGGTTGATGCTCAAGGTATAGATCACTTTAAAGCAACCATCGCAGACGTTGCTATGGCGCTTCAGGCTATCAACGAAGACCGCATTCATGTGCGGGGTTTGGCCGAAGACTAGATCAACTCCCAGGTCATCCGTCACCCGGCGGATGTTTTCTTTGGCTTCTTCTGAGATATATCCGTTATCTAGACTGAACACCAGCGGATTTATCCCATACTCTTTTACCAGCTGGTAAAGCATGTAGCTGCTGTCTTTGCCCCCGCTGTAGAGCACCATGCTGTCGTATTTTCCGATCTTATCCCGTTGCGCTTGCTCAACAAGGAGCTCTAAATCCGCCTGGGTTTTCCAGTAAGGCTTGAAACGCTCCTTGAGTGTATTGAACTCGCGGCAGGTAGCGCAAATCCCAGTCGAATCGAAGGAGATCCCCGGAAAATTATCGGGCAAGCCGCATTGGATGCACTTTTTCGTCGCATCGTTGGAGGCGTTTGCTTGTGGAGAGACAACAGTCACTACTGCGGCATCCAAATCAGGATAGTCCAGCAGGTTGCTCTCAATTTCTCCCAGCTCGACCCGGTATCCCTGAATCTTGACCTGATGATCGGCTCGGCCAAGAAACTGCATCTGCCCATCTTCCGTCCAGCGCGCCAGATCACCGGTGCGGTACAATTGCGCTCTGGGCCGAAACGGGTTGTCGACGAACTTGGAGGCGTTTAATTCGGGTCGCTTGAGATAGCCGCGGGCGACGCTCGCCCCACCGATACACATTTCACCAATCACACCGGTCGGGGCCGGATTGAGGTGCTGATCCAGGATGTAGACCTGGGTATTGTTGATCGGCTGACCAATCGGCACGGAGGCAGCCAAATCAGTGCTGGGATCAAAACGGTGGATCATGCAGCCTACCGTCGCCTCGGTTGGGCCATACTCATTATAGATTTCGACTTCATTCCCAAACAGCTCGCTGATCTGGGCGGCTAGGCCACGTTTGAAATCTTCTCCACCCACGATCATTTTGCGAAGCCGCGAGCCTTTCGGTTTGACTTCCCGGATCAATGCCAGGTGCGCCGGTGTGAGCTTGATGATGTCCACCAGGTTGTCTTGGATGATGTCGAGGACGGCCAGGCTGGAGGCGTCGCTCTCCCCATAGATAACGATCGTGCTGCCAGAAACCAGGGGCACGAAAATGGAAGTGACCGTTAAATCAAATGATAAGGAGGAGAACAGCGGAAAATCAAGTTTTTCGCCTTGGAGATAGAAATCTTTTGCCCAGGAAACGTAGTTGAGCAAATTGCCGTGGCGGATCATGGCACCCTTAGGAGTCCCTGTGGACCCTGATGTATAGATGATATAGGCGAGTTGGTCCAGATCAGCAGTCCGGTTGGGATTTTCCCCAGGTGCGGCCTCAATAGCCGGCCAATCCCTATCGAGATAGATGGTCTCCGCGTTCGATTCGAGCAGCTGCTCGGAAAAATCTTGCATCGTCAGGATAATGGGAGCTTGTGTTTCCGAGAGCATGAAGTCAATCCGCTTCACTGGCAAAGTGGCATCAATGGGCATGTAGCCGCCACCTGCTTTGAGCGTTCCCAGAATTGCAATGATGGCCTGGGGCGAGCGTTCAAGGCAGAGCGCCACGACTTTCTCAGGGCCGACGCCTCTATGGATAAGGTGGTGGGCCAGCTGATTAGCCCGTTCGTTTAATTGGGCATAGGTGAGGGTTTGACCCTCAAAGCGCAACGCGATCGCATCTGGAGTCAATCTGGCCTGTTCTTCAAACAGTTGGACAACATTTTTCTCGGTTGAAATGGAGGCCTCGGTGCGATTGAATTCGTCGAGCAGGGCCTGTTTTTCGGACGTAGACAAGAGCGAATATAACGAAAGTGGCCTGAGGGGGTCGGCAGCCATATCCTCCAGCAAAGACCGGAGCTGTTCAAGAATACGCTTGATTTCTGCGTTGCCAAAACGCTGATGGTCATAGTTGATTCGGATACGAAGCTTCTCGCCCGGAGTAATCAGAATGGTCAGAGGATAGTGTGATCCTTCGACGGAACTTATATTATGAATCTCGAGATCCCCTGACTTCTCCTGCAAGGTGGTGGCGAGATCATAATTATTGAAGCTGAGGATAGAGTCAAACAATGCCTGCCCTTGCGAACGGTTGATCTCGCTCCAGGATTGGATCTCTCGCAGCGAACTGTATTCATATTTGCGATCCTGAACTAGCTGTGCTTGAATCCCCTGCAGCCAAGTGATCAATGGTGTCTGGGGTGATAACCGCAATCGCACAGGCAGAGTTCCGATGAATAATCCGACCATCGTTTCAATGCCTTGCAGCGCAATGGAGCGGCCAGCAACCGCGGCCCCAAACAAAACTTCATCTTCGCCACTATACTGGCTTAACAGATATGCCCAGGCACCATGCAGCAGTGTGTTCAGGGTGAGCCGGTTCTCACGGGCCAGCGCTCTCAGAGCATCTGTAACGGTCGTGGAAAGATGGATTTTTTGACTCTCGAATCCCTCCTTTTTAGGGTCAATATCTTTGGAAAGATCATCAAAATTGAGGGGAGTTGGCTCGACAAATCCTTTCAGGGTTGTCTGCCAATGCTCCTCTGCTTTTGCCATGTCTTGTTGCTGCAACCAGTTGATATAGGCTTTGTAAGGTTGCGGTTCGTCCAGGCTTATCGCTGTATGATCTACCATAGAATGATAGATCGTGAAAACCTCATCCAGAACTCTGGTATTGGACCATCCATCCAAGATCATATGGTGGTAATGCCAGATGAAGTGGTAGCGATCCGGAGTCTGCCGTACAAGGCTGAAACG
>CBFCWR010000247.1:0-4987 GCA_965601575.1 uncultured Desulfofustis sp.
AATGCAGGAGAAACTTACCATCGGCATGGCCCAGCTCAACAGCAAGGATTCACCTGTTGAAAACCTGGAGGCGGCGCTTAATTCGATAAGTGAGTTGGCGGATCGGGGGGCCGACCTGGTTGTCTTGCCGGAGCATGCCGATTTCATCGGGCCCGACGACATGAAACGGCAACTGGCCGAGCCGCTGGAACAATCATCCTATGTCGAAGGGATCAGGTCTCGGGCGGCTGAACTTAAGTGCTACGTACACCTCGGCAGCTTCCTTGAAAGAGATGGTGAACGCGTCTATAACTGCGCCCTGGCAATCGGGCCGGACGGGGAGGTGCTGGCCAGGTACCGGAAGCTCCATCTGTTTGATGTGGAAATACCGGGCGGCAAGAAATATCTGGAATCGGCGACGATCAGCCCCGGACACGAGACCGCGGGATTCTCCATCGGGCAGTTCAATTTGGGTCTGGCCACCTGTTATGACCTGCGTTTTCCGGAACTGTTCAGGCGGCTCACCCTTAACGGCGCCGATGTTATCCTGCTGCCGGCTGCCTTTACCATGCAGACCGGTCGAGATCATTGGGAGGTATTGCTGCGGGCCCGGGCCATCGAAAATCTCTGCTGGGTGATCGGTGTCGGTCAATGGGGCGAGGCGCCTCCCCAGCATCTCTGCTACGGCAGAAGTATGGTGGTCAACCCCTGGGGCCTGGTGGTCGCCCAGGCCCCGGATGGGGTTGCCAATGTGTTGGCAGACATCGATCTACACACTCTGCGTCAGACCCGAACACGGTTCCCGGCTCTTGATCATATACGGGACGATCTATTCAAATTCTAATGGTGCTCAGCCGATTTTGACCACAGTGCGACCCCGCACCGAACCGGCCATGATCGACTCAGCCTCGTCCGGCAGTTCCGCTAAAGAGATTTCATTGATCATGCGCTCCAGCCGCTCGAGATCGAGATCAGCGGCCAATCGCCGCCAGGCCTCTTCTCGTAATTCCAGCGAGGCCATTACCGAATCGATGCCGTAGAGTGAAACGCCGCGAAGAATAAAAGGCGCCACCGAGGTCGGCAATGACATCGAGTCGGCCAGTCCGCAGGCCGCCACTGCACCTGCATAGCGCATCTGGCTGATGACGTTTGCCAGGGTGTTGCCGCCGGCCACATCCACGGCTGCGGCCCACAGTTCCTTGCCGAGCGGACGTGCCTTTTCTGAGAACGGTTGCCGGTCGAGCACTTCGCTGGCGCCCAGTGTACGCAAATAGTCCTCTTCCTGGGGACGGCCAGTAACTGCAGTAACCTGATAACCAAGCTTGCTCAACAGCAGCAGGGCCACACTGCCGACTCCTCCGGCGGCGCCGGTTACCAGAATCTTGCCATCGCCCGGTTCAATGCCGTGCTTTTCCAAGGCAAGCACAGAGAGCATGGCGGTGTAGCCTGCCGTGCCCACCGCCATTGCCTGTCTCGAGGTGAACCCTTCCGGTGTGGCCACCAGCCAGTCGCCGCTGACCCTGGCAACTTCGGCGTAGCCGCCGCTGTGGACTTCGCCGACCCCGAAACCGTTGAGAATAACCCGGTCGTCGGCCTTGAATCTGGGGTTGGTTGACTCAATCACCGTACCCGCGAAATCGATGCCCGGGGTCAGCGGGAAGCGCCTGACCACCGGTGCCCGGCCGGTCAGCGCCAGGCCGTCCTTGTAGTTCAGGGTGGAGTATTCGACTCTCACGGTCACGTCGCCGTCCATGAGATCTTCTTTGGTCAAATCGGTGAAGCTGAGTTTCTGACCTTCATCTTCCTTGCTGATCTGGTACGCTTTGAACGTGTCGGACATGGGGCTTCTCCACTTTTTCTTTAAACGAAAACGGGCCCTCCATCGCTGGAAAGCCCGTGTGCAGTGCTAACCGATGTAGCTCAACCTAGTAGGCAGAATCCGGGAAATAGAAATCCTCGGCATTCTCCTTAACCACCAGATCTGCGGCCAGAATTACGCGGGAGGGGGTGTGATAGAGTCCCCCCACCGTGTTGCCCCTGGCTCCCTCGACGCCAAAAACGATTCCGGAGGCGACCATGGATGGATTGTAGGTCACGGTGGCCCGCACGAGCGGATTGTCGTCCATGATCATCTTGACGATGTCTTTCGAACCAGCGCCGCCAAGAACCGTTTTGATGTCGGTACGGCCGGCTTCTTTAATGGCCTGCATCACGCCTTTGAGCATATCGTCGTCCTGGCACCAGACCGCATCGATCTGCTTGTGCTTCTGCAGGTAGTTTTCCATAAGCGCCAACGCCTTCTGGGTAGACCAGTCAGCCGGCTGAGAATCCATGATCTCGATTTCGGGGTAATTTTTCATGACTTCATTGAAGGCATCAACCCGTTGCTTGTTGATCGGAATGGACATACCTTCGAGCACGACCAGCTTGCCCTTGCCGCCCATTTCTTCGGCCAGCCACTCAGCGCCGACCTTGCCAAGACCGGGATTGTCCCCGGCGATGAAGACATGCTGGGCCGGTTTGGGAAGTTCGCGGTCAACAACCACCGTGTAAATACCCGAAGCATATACCTCTTCAACTACTTTCTGCAGGGTGGAAGGGTTGTGAGGCAGGATAACCAGCGCATCAATGCCCTTGACCATCAGATCCTCGACATCACCGACCTGTTTTGTTCCTGAACTTGCCGCAACCACGTAGAACGTCACATCTTTGTCTTTTGCTTCAATATCCTCTACAGCTTTCTTGGCCCACCAGAGCAGGCCGGCAGTCCAGCCATGATCGGCGGAGGGAACTGAGACCCCAACCTTGATTTTTTCAGCCGCCAGTGCCAGCGAGCCGGAAAACAGAAACAGGCCTGCCACCAACACCATCAATGCTTTCTTCATCGTGTTCTTCATGCGCTCTCCTCTTGAGTTTGTGGTTTGTCCGGATCACACCGATCCTGACACTAATTTGATTTGTACTGTGCGAGAACCGCGATAAGTATGATCAAGCCTTTCACTGTTCCCTGCAGGTATGGGGATACACCAAGCATATTAAGCATGTTATTGATGATCCCCAAAATTATTGCGCCGATTACAGTCCCCCAGATGGTCCCTTTACCCCCTGACAAGGGCGTACCTCCAATGACCACCGCCGCGATCGCATCGAGTTCGTAAAATATGCCGGCGTCGCCGGGGCTTACCGAGTTTAATCTTGAAGACAGCAGAATGGCGGTGACGCCGACGGTAAAACCGCTGATCACAAAGGTCATGAATGTAACCCAGCGAACTTTGATGGCGGAATAAATTGCCACCTGTTGGCTGGCACCTACCGCACATACATGTCTGCCAAACGCGGTGTTGTTCAGAAGAAAATGGAAAAATGCGGCGAGTCCCAGAAAAATGAGGACCGGATAGGGGATATTGAGAAAATAACCGCCGCCAATCTCGGGATAGATGTCGTTGTGCGAGATGACTTCACCAGCTTCACTAATATACAGCGTCAGGGACCTGAAGATGGACATGGTGGCCAATGTGGCGATAAACGCGGCAATCTTACCCCTGGTGACAATCAGTCCATTCAAAGCCCCGCACAAAGAACCAGCCAGTATCGCAACAAATACCGCGGCCACCACTGCAAACACGGAGGTGCCGAGATAATTCATCAGGTAAATTGCCAGCACACCCACCAGGGCTACCATTGATCCCACCGAAAGATCGATACCCGCCGCGACAATTACAAATGTCATACCCAGTGCTATGGTGCCGGTATATGAAACCTGCCGGAGGATGTTGGTGATGTTTCTGAATTTCAGAAAATGCTCGCTCGCCACTGCCGAGAGAATCACTAGAATAATAAGAGCGAACAGGGGTGCGTATTTGGGGTAATCTATCTTCTTTATGGTTTCGATACTAATGGATTTCACTCGAACCTTCCTTGTTGCTCTGGTTGATGTCCCTGACTCCGGCAGCACTGAACATGATCTCTTCTTCGTTGATGTGATCGCCTACCATCTCTCCGGTAATTCTGCCCTCTCGCATAACCAGAACCCTGGTACAGAGACCGATTATCTCCTCGAGCTCCGATGAGATAAGGATACAGGAAACCCCCTGGGTCACCAGAGAATTGATGAAGTGGTAGATCTCCTTCTTGGCGTTGACATCTATTCCTCTGGTGGGTTCGTCGAGAATCAATATGAATGGATCGGTGTCCATCCATTTGGAGAGGTAGACCTTTTGCTGATTGCCGCCGCTGAAATAATCCAGCTCTGCTTTAAGCGAGGCGGCTTTGATGTCAAATTTGTCGATGTAGTTGTCAGCGCTCTGCTGCACCACTTTTTTGTTAATGAACACATTGGTGTATTTAGACAATGAGATCAGCGAGATATTTTCGGGGATGCCAAAGTACATCAGCAGACCTTTACCTTTCCGATCCTCTGACATGTAAGCGAGCTTGTGACTGAGCGCGTCCAATGGCGAATCGATCTGGGCTTTTTCTCCTTTGACGAAAATATCCCCCGAAGATCTGGGCCGCAGACCCATTATGCATTCCGCCAATTCGGTCCGGCCTGCGCCAATAAGGCCTGAGAAGCCAAGCAGCTCTCCCTTTTTCAATGAAAAACTGATGTTTTCAAGAAATTTCGGGTCGCTCAGATTCTCGACCCTGAGAACTTCCTCGTCTTCCGGTACTGATTTATCCGGGAACACCTGGCTAAGCTCCCGGCCGACCATTTTTTTTGCCATATCCTGTTCGTCAACTTCATCAATTTCGTTGACGGCAATCTGATCACCATCGCGCAGGACCAGAATTCTGTCGCAGATCCTCTTGACTTCATTGAGTTTGTGAGAGATGAACAGAATGGTGACGTTTTTTTCCTTGAGCCGGGCGATAAGATCGAAAAGAACCGTGACCTCGACACTGGTAAGGACCGTAGTCGGTTCGTCCATGATCAGGATGTCTGATTCATGAACCAGTGCTTTTGCTATCTCGACCATCTGTTTTTCGGCGACACTCAGATTGGCAATGA
>CBFCWR010000248.1:0-4978 GCA_965601575.1 uncultured Desulfofustis sp.
GACGCCACCGGCGCGGCCTGAAGGAGAGGTTTGGTTTCTACGAGCCGTCTCTGGCCGAGTGGTCCATCAATACGAACAGGCGGTGCTGGATTCATGCGGCTTCGATTGGAGAGGTGAGGGCCGCTGCGGTGCTCATCGACCAGCTCGGGGAGCAATTACCTGACTGGGAATTTCTGGTTACTACCATGACTATCCATGGACGGGATTTCGCCAGGCAGTTTCTCGGGTCAGAGACGACCTGCCATCTCGCACCCCTGGATGTTCCTTACAGCGTCAATCGGGCACTGGCAGCCTTCCAGCCCGACCTCTATGTCTGTCTGGAGACTGAACTGTGGCCGGTCCTGATCGACACCCTGAGAAGAAAACAGATTCCCGCCTTGTTGATAAACGGCAGAATGTCCGCCCGCTCCGTTGCCAGCTACCGTCGTTTCAAATTTCTCTTTACTCCCATAGTGAAGGGCTTTCGCTGCATCGGTGCGATAAGTGAAGATGACCGGCAGCGATTTATCACGGTTGGCGCCGACCCTGATCTGGTTGTGGTTACCGGCAATATAAAAGACGACATCAGGCTGCCGGATAATGTTACAACTACCACGGCGCATTGGAAGGAGGTGTTGGATCTGCCGGCGGAAGCGGAGGTGTTCATCGCCGGTTCCACACACCATCCCGAAGAAGAACTGCTGCTGCCGCTGCTCAATGATTTCACCGACCGGGGGGGAGTTGCGGTGATTGCGCCGCGGCATCTCGACCGTTTGGTTGCCATCGAATCGCTGATCGATGAAAGAGGATTGAAATCTGATCGTCTGAGTGAGCTCGTAAATGGCGGACCCCGCACCCACCCGCTGGTGGTGGTTGACACCTTCGGCGATCTCGGCGAACTCTACAGCGTTGCAACCTATGTCTTTGTCGGTGGCAGTCTCAGTGGCTCCGGCGGCCATAACGTGATGGAGCCGGCCATCTGGGACAGACCGGTGTTTTTCGGACCGGATATGGCAGACTTTAAAGAAGCCGCAATCAGCCTTGAAAAGTGCGGCGGCGGATATAGAGTGGTCGACATCGACGATCTTGAAGAGAAAATCAAACTTCTGCTTCAGGATCGAAAATTGTTCGAAGATTCTGGCATAGCGGCCGGAAAAGCGGCACGCGAACAGCAGGGAGCTGCAAAACGACAGGCTGAGCTGATCAGGCGAAGCCTGGCGGAAATCTCTACAAATTGAACGTGACGATGAGAATTCTGTCTTGGAACGTCAACGGTTTACGCGCCGTTTATAAAAAAGGATTTGTCGAGGCGGTCGTGCGCATGAATCCCGATATCCTCTGTTTACAGGAAACCAAGCTGCAGGAGGATCAGCGCAGCCAGGAAATGGTGAATTTCGCTCCCTACCACTCATTCTGGGACTATGCCACCACCAGGAAAGGCTACAGCGGCGTTGCAGTGTATGCGAGGAAAACGCCGCAGGCTGACCGCTGCGGCTTCGGCATCGAACGCTACGATGCCGAAGGCAGGGTCATCGAAATGGATTACGGTCGATTCGTACTTTTCAACATCTACTTTCCCAATGGCCAGAAAGACGATGAGCGGCTCCAGTTCAAATTAGATTTTTATCGCGACTTCTTTGCTTATGCCGACGCGTTAAAAAGACAGGGCAGGAGCCTGATCATCACCGGCGATTTCAATACCGCCCATAATGAAATTGATTTAAAGAATCCCCAGTCAAACAAGGATCGTTCAGGATTTTTGAGAATAGAACGCGACGTGCTCGATGACATCGTCAGCCGCGGCTACGTCGATACCTTCCGACATCTCTATCCCGATACCGTCAAATATTCATGGTGGAGCTATCGTTTTAACGCCCGTAAAAACAACGCCGGCTGGCGCATAGACTATTTCTTTGTGAGTGAGGACCTGATCCGAGACGGGGTGGTCAAGGATGCCTTCATCCTGAACGAGATTGAAGGCTCTGACCACTGCCCGGTGGGTCTTGAGCTGGCTCTATAAGAAATGGGGACAGAATTTAATACTGTCCCCATGCCGGCGAGCCCCAGGGGACACAATTCAATCGTATGCCCAGATCAACCGAGGCGACGCAATTCTCCCGGGTTGCCGTCTTTCTGCCGGATCAGTGCTGCGCTCTGTCCCTGGAAGCCCAGCGCAGGATGGCGTAGCCACAGCAGCCGGCAATAAAGGAGCCGCCGATGATGCCGATCTTGGCATACTCCTGGTACACCGGTTCGGAAAATGACAGTGCTCCGATGAACAGGGACATGGTGAAGCCGATGCCGCCCAAAAACCCGACCCCGAGGATCATCGACCAGGTGGCGCCGGTGATCAGATTGACGCGCAGAATCTTGGTGGTCAACCAGGTGAAGAGCAAAATACCCAGCGGTTTTCCGAAGGCCAACCCGAAAATGATGCCAAGCGTCACAGGGTGCAGCGCCGCCGCTGCAAGATCGAGTGCGCCGAGCACCACCCCGGCGTTGGCCAGGGCGAAGAGAGGTAGAATCAGGTAGGCTACCCAGGGCTCCATGGCATGTTCCATCCTCTGCAGCGGAGTCTCCACACGGGAGCAGGCGACATTGATGGAATGAACCGCATCGAGATGGGCTCTGTTCACCATGATGGTATAGCCGCACTCGTCGCCGTCGCACGTGATCTGCTCCAGCCGCTCGCGCACCATCTTCATGAACACGTCGGTATTGTAGTGGCTCTTGGCCGGTATGAACATCGAGATGATCACCCCGGTGATGGTGGCGTGCAGGCCCGAGTGGGCGACCATGTACCATAGTACGATGCCCGCCACCAGATAGCCGACCGGGTTCCTGACCCAGAAACGGTTCATCAGAAACAGGATCACGCAGACGCCGACGCCGCCCAGAAGATAGGCCAGGTGGATCTCGGGCGTGTAGAACAGGGCGATGACCAGAATTGCCCCGAGATCATCGGCGATCGCAAACGCGGTCAGAAAGATCCTGATTCCGAACGGGATCCGTCTGCCCAGGGTGGAGAGAATGGCCAGCGAGAAGGCGATGTCGGTGGCGATCGGAATCCCCCACCCCGACATGGAATCGGTGCCGCCGTTGAACCACCAGTAAATGAGCGCGGGAAGGATCATGCCGCCTATTGCGGCGGCCACCGGCAGTGCCGCCCTGCGGGGATCTGAAAGGGCGCCGACCAGCATCTCTCTTTTAATTTCGAGCCCGACAGTGAAAAAAAACAGCGTCATCAGGCCGTCGTTGACCCAGTGCGCCAGAGAGTGCGATAAGGCGGCGCCACCGATCGTTAGGGTGAATTCCTGATGCCAGAAATGGGCGTAGCTCTCGGGGCTGATGTTGGACCAGAGCAGCGCCGCAATCGAGGCAAAAAGCAGGAGGAAACCACCATTGGCAATGGTGTTGAAAAAATTCTGGAAGGCGGTCGTGGCGATTACCTTTGAAACCAGGGATTCCGGACTGATCTGGTCTTCCGGAACATTTTCGTTATACATCGGTACGCCGGCTTTCTCCATCTCTTCTTGCCTCCCGACCCGCTGGTTTTCGATTGGAACCTACTTGTGATCTATTCTGTTCATGGATGTCGAGGTGGAGCTGTCGGACTGTAGAGTTCAACCTCCATATCGATCCGTTCTCCATCCTTCTGGCCGCCTCTCATCACAGAGATCTTAACCGTCTCGCCAACCGCCTTGTCGAGCAGCGCCAGCCGGACATCGTCCATGGTATGGATAGCCAATTCATCGATAAAGATCAATATGTCATCTTTCTTGATGCCGGCACCACCGGCGTTTGATTGGGGGGTGATCTCGACGATCTCCATTGCGGTTCCGTTTTCGATTTCTTTCTCCAGTAATACTACCCCGATTTTGCCCTGGGGGGAGAATTCGTAAGATTCGAGCAGAAACAGATAGTCCGTGGTCTTGGCCAGCTCGACTGCGGAAGCCCGGGTGGTCGCCAGGTTCTGGACCGAAGCCTGGGTGATATCGATCCGCGCTGCAACCCGTGGTGGTATACCCGAATCCTTGCGGGTATGCTGATTTCCTGCGAGCACCACCATCCTGGTGCCCGGATGTTTCTCCAGGAAGCCGACGATCGATTCGGCCATGGTTTCGTCCCACAAGGCTTGGGCCTGAATGAACCCGGGGAAGCTGCCGCCCCCGTGATCCTGGCCGTGCATCCGGTAGGTGGATTTCAGCCGTTCGACGTAGCCATCCAGATCCAGCCGCATCTGGGCTGGCAGTTGCGCTTTCTGTTCATCGCTGAGCTCGTCAAGGCTGCCGGATTTGAATACCGAATTGGTGATCTCGCGCTCGATATTGAGGCCTATGATCGGAATTTTGTGCTTTCGGGCGTAGGCGAATATCGGCCTGAAAAGTCGGTAATCGTACCGCCATACCTCCCAGTATCTCGATTCTCTGAGGAATTCGGCCTCACTGAAGTTCGGGTCTTCAATGAATCGATCCAGGGCCGGCTGGCTGGAGCGGGGAAACATCTCCATGCCGATGGCCAGTCGCTGATCACGGCTGTGCAAACCTTCTATGAGCATTCTCTGGAGCAGGTGGTCGGGCCTCGAGGTATGGGTTTCGCCGACGTAGACAACTCCTTTTCTGCTCAACTCGTCCACCAGCTCATCAA
The DNA here is from genome assembly GCA_965601575.1 of uncultured Desulfofustis sp. Taxonomy (GTDB): domain Bacteria; phylum Desulfobacterota; class Desulfobulbia; order Desulfobulbales; family Desulfocapsaceae; genus JABDQA01. The sequence goes on from CBFCWR010000248.1 coordinate 4,627, forward strand.
ATTCACTCAGCGCCGTGACCGGCAGGCCCGCTGGCCGTTCTTCGAGTTGTACCTTGATGCCATTTTCTGTCTCGGGTTTCTGCTGGACCTTGATTCGTCCATTTTCGAAGTGGAGAAAGGTGTACTTGCCGTAATGTGAAAGGCGGCGCACCGCGGCCTCACTCTGCTCCCTCGAACTGGAGCTGATAAGTGCAACGGCAAGATCGCTGTTGAACGGGTTTATTCGGACATCTACCGTGAATCCGACTGCTGGGTGATCAGGGTTCCCAAAGATATTTTTCAGGCGGCGATGAGAGGAACCGACAAAGACCACCGTCTTTTCTTCAAGATCTTTCCGGCTGAGTTCCGAAGA
>CBFCWR010000249.1:0-4977 GCA_965601575.1 uncultured Desulfofustis sp.
GCATCTTTTCTGAGCTCGTCAATCAGGAGCTGGCGCACCTGCTCGTCGCTGAGCCCAGCCATCTTCTCGTCGACTTTGGCTTCTGAGTCCTGCATAGCGTCAGCTTCAGCAATGCAGACCAGCCCGGTGAAGGAGAGCAGAAGCCCTGCAGTCAGAAGCGCCAGAAAAAAAACTTTAGGCAGCGATGGTGTCGATGATCTCATGAAATCCTCCGCACTGCAAAGGAACTGCCATGCTCGCTAAATTCGACTTTCCAGATAGGGGACTAACACTTCCGGGACCCCGATGGAGCCGTCTTCCTCCTGATAGTTTTCGACGATGGCCAGCAGCGTTCGGCCGACGGCCAGTCCTGATCCGTTCAGGGTATGGACCAGCCGACTCTTCTTCTCCCCTGCAGGTCGATAGCGGATGGATCCGCGACGGGCCTGGAAATCCAGGAAATTGGAGCAGGATGATATTTCCCGATAAGCCTGCTGACCCGGCAGCCAGACCTCGATATCATAGGTCTTGGTGGCCGAGAAGCCCAGGTCGCCGGAGCAGAGCGTCACCACCCGGTAATGAAGGCCGAGCATCTGCAGAATTTTCTCGGCATCTGCGAGCAGCGACTCAAGCTCATCAAAAGAAGTCTCCGGCGCGGTGAATTTGACCAGTTCCACTTTGTTGAACTGGTGTTGCCGAATCAGGCCGCGGGTATCCCTGCCGTAGGAACCGGCTTCTGAGCGAAAACAGGGGGTGAAGGCCGTATATTTGACCGGCAGCTCCTGTTCGTCGATGGTTTCTTCCCGGTGGATGTTGGTGACCGGAACCTCGGCGGTTGGAATAAGGTAGAGATCCCAATCCTTTATCTTGAAAAGGTCTTCCTCGAATTTGGGCAGCTGCCCGGTCGCGGTCATGGTCGGGGTGTTGACCAGAAAAGGCGGTAGAACCTCCTGGTAGCCGTGCTGGGTGGTCTGCACGTCGAGCATGAAATTGATCAGAGCCCGTTCAAGTCTGGCACCGAATCCGGACAACAGGGCAAACCTGGCCCCGGAAATCTTTGCGGCCCGCTCGAAATCTAAAAAGCCTTGCTCCACACCGATTTCCCAGTGGGGTTTGGGGGTAAACGAAAATTCCGGCTGTTCTCCCCAACGCTTGATTTCGATGTTGTCCTCGTCGTCGTTGCCTTCCGGTACCGAGTCATCACAGAGGTTAGGCACCGACATGACGATATCATCCAATTCATGGTGGACGGTGTTCAATTCCTCGTCCAGTTCCTTGATCCGTACTCCGACCTGCTTCATTTCATCGATCAGCGGCGCGGCACCCGAATCGTCCTTGTTCTTCTTGAACACGGCGATTTCTTTGGAGACGGTATTGCGCCTGTTCTTGAGTGACTCGACTTCACCGAGAATCGCCAGTCTGCGCTTATCCACTTCCATGAAGCGGTCGAGCATCGCGGTATCCATGCCCCGTTTGGCGGTTTTGGCTTTCACCAGTTCAATATTTTCACGTATGAATCGTAATTCCAGCATGGTTTCCTTTGTGTTGTAGGGTGCCTGGTATGTTGCCTGAATTTCACTGTTTATCATGGCTCTCGGGGGAACGCAAGATCTATCAAATTGCTTTTCGCCGGTGCATCTGATATTTTCTCGGAACCTGTCGGCAGTGGGCGGGCAGGTAGTGGAGGAATGGAAAGACTAAGAAATTCTGATCCGTGAGCCGATGATCGAATCCAGACCGGGCCTGGTCGTATTCATCAATGAAATGAGGCGGTCCATACGGGCCCTGTTCATAGCCATTGTCGTGGTCACCGGTGCGGTCTTCTTTCTATCGCCGCAACTGCTCGAACTTGTGCAGGCCCACCTGGCCGAGAAACTCTACTTCTTTTCCGTTGCCGGCCCCTTTCTGGCCCATGTCAAGCTGGCCCTGTTCGGCGCCCTCTACGGTCTGATGCCCTGGATCGTCACCGTCTTTCTGAGGGCGGTGGGCAAACCCTTTCAAGTCACCAGAACGCAGCTCGTGCTGTTCAGTTTCTTCACCTGTCTGCTGTTTTATATCGGCACCATATTCTGCTTTTTCGTGACCCTGCCTTTCGGCATCAACTTTCTTCTCGGTTTCGGCTCGGAAGAGCTCAAACCGGTAATATCGGTGGGCCGCTTCGTCAATTTCGTCACCGTCTTCATTCTCGCCTTCGGCTTCATTTTTCAATTGCCGATACTAATGGTTTTCGCCGCCAAGATCGGTGTGGTGACGCGCAGCTTCTTTGCCAGAAATCGTAAATACGCGATGCTGCTGATCGCCATCGTCGCGGCGCTGCTGACTCCCACCCCGGATGTGGTCAACATGCTGCTCATGGGGGGGCCGCTTTATGTGCTTTATGAGGCGGGGATCGTGATTCTGCGGGTCATGCGCATTCCCTGAATCAAGGAGTCACCCAAACTCCTCGAGTTCAAAACCATTTCTGTGCAGCAATGCCGCAGTGACTCCCGTCCTGGTGACCCCGCAGGAGGGGCTGCGGGCCTTTAGATACACCTTGTCGACTTTCAGTCTGCTGGCTATTTCCAGCACCATTTCAGCGCCGCGTATGAAGTGCTCGGTGAGATCCGAGCCATCGTCGCAGACCACCCGGGCGCTCCCTTCCAGTACAGCACTTCCGCTGCCGTCAACGATGTCGGCCGGCCGGCGTGGGGTGGGCAGGCCGCCGAGCTGTTCAGGACAGACCGGTATCCAGATGCTCCCCTCGAGTGCCTCCCTGCACTGGGGATGGTCTACTATCTTACTGTCGTACCTGGTCTGCAGCCCGGCCAGGCAGGCGCTCACCAGAATTAACTGTCGTTCGGCCATGGACGCACTCCTATGGATAATCACCAACAAGATTGAAGAGGCGGGACGACGTGAGCCAGTGAATAGTACTAACGATTATAACAGCCGCCGAATCAGAACCTCACGCCGAAGGTGAGTCCCAGAAATGGCGCCGCATCATAATTTTCGCTGGCGATCCGGTTGCCGTCCTTATCTTCCTGGCGCAGTTCACCGCCGAGTTCCACGCCGCCGACCAGACTGAGGGAGCTTTTCGGGGTGAACCGATGGGTCACGCTGGCAAACAATGGAAAGGACGAATCTTCTCCGATGCCGTCGGGATTGTCGCCTTTGCTGTCAAGTCGAAAGCGAAGCTTCTCGTAGCGTCCCCCGAAGGCGGTGCTCCACTTTTCGTTGACCCGGTAGTTGAGCGTCAGACCAGGGCCCAGGGTAGCCGCCTGCCCGCGGCCCGTTTCCAGGCTGAGCTTGTCGGTGATCTTCCAGTCGATGATCAGGATGGGGATGACCGTGGCGCTATCCTCGAGTTGCGAAAAAACGCCGATTCCCGGACCGATGGTAAGCCTGTCGCCGAACCGGTAGGCAAATCCGCCGAGGAGACCGCCGGTCATGGTGTCGCCGACATCCGCATCACCATCTCCGGTAAATCTCACCGAAGGAATAAAAAAGGTCGACCATTCGTTACTGAGGCCGTAGCGCATCGGCAGTCCAAGTGACAGGGAATGGATATCATCCCAGGGCTTATCGGCAAAAGCGCCAGGCTCGCTGCCGGCAGAGAAATCATACCCGTTGTAGGTGTAGCCCAGGGCCAGCCCCACGCTGTCCTGCCGGTTCCAGCGATAGCCTGCCCCGACCTCGAGGTTGAACCTGGTGACGTTGAAGGTGGCGTCGTCCTCGACATCGGCATCAAACTGATAGACGGCGCCGCCCCGGGAGAAATAGGACCAGCCAGCCGGGCCTTGCATCGGTGGCGGTGATTCGGGTTTTGACTGGCCCACGGCAGTGATCGGCAATGAACAGGCCAGCAGGGTGAACGCTGAGGCAGTGAGAAGAGTTTTTCGGGTCATGGTCTATCCTGTGTAGGGTGATTGAGGTTATAGAAGCTCTGTTCAGCTAGTGCTACAAGAACGGGGACTCAGGGCGAATGGGCCACCCAGATAAGCGTATCAGCCGCAAAACCGAGTTCTTCAGCCCTGGCGGTAAATCTTTTCTTCAGAGAATCATCGACTTCGGGACTCCGCGCCAGGAGCCAGAGATAGTTGGTGTTGGCCCCGGACACGAAGGCGTACTGGTAATCTTTTTCGTCGAGTTCGAAGACCACGTAAGAACTGTAGAAGGGTCCGAAAAAGGAGACCTTCAGGTGGGCTTCGTCGGCTGCGTCGACAAAAAGCGCCTTGCCCGTGGCCTCTTTCCATTTGTCCTGCTCCGGAGAGTAGCCTCGATTGATGACCGTGATGGAGCCGTCCTGTTCCCGGACGTATTCGGCTGAAACCTGCTCCAGTCCGCGCTCGAATGAATGGTCTAGCCTGGCTATTTCATACCAGCGACCCAGGTAACGATCTACCTCAAATTCTTTAACAGGCGTCACCCCGTCTGGCATACCCACGCAGCCGAGGGTTAAAAGCGGCAGAAGCCATACCCCGGGCTTGAGGAGCTGTTTGAGTGTCGGATGCATTACTTTATCCCCGTCGATAGGCACTGATGTGTATTGAGAATAGTATCATCGTCATCAACGATTGTAAGAGGATAGCAACTATTTCGGGATTTTCAAGAGATTCCGGCCGGTTCGTGGTTGCACAACGGTGCGTTTTGAGGGCACGTTCGGCAAGGCTGCAATCAGGCAGAAGCGAAGGTGCCCGAAGCTTTGACCACGGTGCGCGCCAGGTTCGAGAAGACCAGATGATGGATCGGCAAAACGCTGTACCAGTAGAGTCGGCCCAGAATCCCGTGGGGTATGAAGTGGGCGGTCTGGATCAGCTGGTCACTCTGTACATCGAATTCCAGCCAGGCTTCACCCGGCACCTTCATCTGGGCGTAGAGGAGCAGCCGTTTGCCAGGCTTGATGTCGACAACCTTCCAGAAATCCAGGGCATCGCCTACCCTGAGTTCCACGTTGTCCCTGCGTCCCCGGCTGAGTCCATAGCCCCCCGACAATTTGTCCATGATTCCCCGCAGCCGCCA
>CBFCWR010000250.1:0-4974 GCA_965601575.1 uncultured Desulfofustis sp.
GTATACCTGGCCCTGGAGCGCGGCGTGATCGATGCGGCCGAGTTCTCCTCGCCGGCCATTAACTACCCGATGGGCTTTGATGAGATTACCAAGTATGTGATTCAACCCGGTGCCCATCAGCCCGGCATCCAGTGCGGCCTGTTCTTCAACAAGGAAGCCTGGGACAGCCTGCCCGAGGACCTGAAGTGGATCGTTAAAATCGCTGCGGCCGAAACCCAGGCCTGGTCCTACAACTGGGTCAACGCGCTGAACGCCGAGGCGATCAACAGGTTCACGGAAAATGTTGAAATTGTCATGATGGACAAGGAAACTCTGATCGAGTTCAGAAAAGTTGCCAAAACCTACCTTGACTCCGTGAAAGAGAAATTCCCCGATGTCAAAAAGGTGCTCGACAGCCAGGAAGCCTTTATCGATGAGTACGCGGTATGGCGCAAGGCACGCAGCGGCGTTACCCCATGGCCTTATGAGACCTATATTTCAGGGCAGATCACCGAATAGCCCTCATCCTCTCAGCAGGATTCTTACTTCTCCGGCCCTTTCCTTTTGGAAGGGGTCGGAAACTGTTTTTGCCAGCTCAATCTGAGGACGTGCAATGTTTGCTAAAATTTCCAGGGGAATCGACTGGTTCAGTACCAAGCAGGGCGACTGGACCTCGCTGCTAATTATTCCGCTTCTGGGCGTGGTGCTCTACGAGGTGATGATGCGCTACGGCTTCAATTCCCCCACCGTGTGGGGATTTGAAATGACCGGCTTTCTCTACGGCATGCACTACATGTTCGGCTATTCCTATACGGATGTGAAGGATGGCCATGTCCGGGTCGATATCTTCACCTCCATGACCTCGAAGAAAACCCAGGCGATTATAGGGGCTCTGACGACCCTGGTGCTGTTTTTACCGGTGATGATCTGTATGACCATTGCCACCGCCAAATACGCCTGGTATTCGGTGGAAACCCTTGAAAAAGGCTCCACCAGCTGGGCGCCTCCGATCTATCCGTTCAAGGTGATCATGGCAGTGTGTTTCTTTTTCCTTCTGCTGCAGGGAATATCTAATCTCATCAAGTACCTCCAAATCGTATTCGAGAAAGAGGAGGTACAGTCATGAGTCCTGAATTTATGACGGTGGCCATGTTCGCCACCCTGATTTTCGCCATTGCCTTCGGACACCCCCTGGCCTATACGCTCATGGCGGTGGCAACGCTCTATGGCCTGATAGACAACGGCTGGGACATAGCCGGCCTGTTCGACATGTTTGCCAACAACGCCTGGGGGCTGATGAACAACTACGTGCTGGTGGCCATTCCGCTGTTCATCATGATGGCCCAGCTGCTCGATCGCTCCAAGGTCGCCGACGAGTTGTTCGAAACCCTTTACGTGGTTCTGGGCGGACTGAAGGGAGGACTCGGCCTGGCCGTGGTCGTGGTCTGTACGGTCTTTGCCGCCACCACCGGTATCATCGGTGCATCGGTGGTCGCCATGGGGCTGCTGGCCACCCCGGCCCTGATGAAAAAGGACTACCAGAAAGAGATGTCGGCCGGCATCATCTGCGCTGCCGGTACCCTCGGCATCCTGATTCCACCGAGTATCATGATGGTGGTCTACGGCGGTTTAACCGGTATGAAGGAAACTTCCGTGGGCAACCTGTTCGCCGGGGCCATTTTACCGGGCCTGGTCCTGTCGGGCCTCTATTTTCTCTACATTTACCTGCGCTGCACCATCAATCCGAAACTGGGGCCGCCCATCAGCCGCGAGGAGGCCTCCCGGTGGACACCGCTGCAGAAGGTCGGCTTGACGCTCAAATCACTGATTCCGCCTATGGCGCTGATCCTGGCGGTCATGGGAACGATTCTGGCCGGCGTCGCGACGCCTTCCGAGGCAGCCGCCCTGGGCGCGTTCGGGGCGCTGATTCTGGCCATTGTAAACAGGAAATTCAGTATGAAGGTGCTGATCGAATCGTCCCGGGCCACCCTGAGCACCACCGCCATGGTCATGATGCTGTTCATCGGCGGCAAGTTCTTCTCCACCGTATTTCTGTCCATGGGCGGAGGCGACGTGGTCGCCGACGTACTCGTGGGCTCCGGGATGAACCGCTGGCTGGTGCTGGTCATCATGATGGGGATCGTCTTTCTGATGGGCATGTTCATCGACTGGGCCGCCATCCTGTTGGTGACCGTGCCGATCTTCATGCCGATCGCCATGGAGCTCGAGTTTGACCCGCTCTGGTTTTCGATACTGCTCTGCGTGAATCTGCAGACCTCGTTTCTGACTCCTCCTTTCGGCTACGCGCTCTTCTATTTCAAAGGGGTGGCGCCGCCGGATTACACCATGGGCCATATCTATCGGGGCATCATTCCGTTTGTCATGCTACAGCTGATCGGCCTCCTTATTCTGGCCGTGTTCCCCGGACTTATCACCTGGCTGCCGGATCTCTTTTTTGGTCGGTAGTGCCGGCAATCCTGAGTTCGTTTCTCACAGGGCCGCAAAACCAGCTGGTTTTGCGGCCCTGTGTATTTTATCTCATACCGATCTCATCCTGACCCAGCCTGACCCAGCCTGACCACTTCTAATCCCATTCAAGAACAGGCTTGTAAGTTTGTTCAGGAACCATTATATGTAGTAAAAAATCAACATGTATCAAATTTGAAACATTTTTCCCGTGCACATTCCATGGTTGATCTACTCGAACTGGACACCGCAGCGACAATAGAAAGCGAGCTCGAGACCCTGAAGCTGATCATCGAGCATATCGGTGAAGGAATGGCCGTGGTCAACACCGATGGTGTTATCACCCATTTCAATAAAGCCTATGGAAAATTTCTGGATATCGATCCGGAAGCCCAGATAGGGCGGCACATTACCGAGGTGGTCGAAAACACGCGACTGCACATCGTGGCCAGGACCGGCCGGGCCGAGATTAATGAGAGCCAGTCGATCAAGGGACAGAATATGATCGTCCAGCGTATTCCTATCAGAAAGGACGGCCAGGTCGTCGGTGCGTTCGGTCAGGTAATTTTCAAGGACAGCAAGGAAGTGGGCCAGCTGGCCAAGAAACTCAGCGAGCTCGAATCCCGGGTACGTATCTATCAAAAGGATCTCGACTCCCTCAGAACCGCAAAATATTCCCTCGACTCCATTGTCGGCGACAGCGCTGCCATAAAAGGCGCCAAGAGAGAAGCACTCAAAGCAGCCCGCACCAACCTGTCGGTGCTGATCACCGGTGAGTCGGGCACAGGCAAGGAACTCTTCGCCCAGTCTATTCACAACGCCAGCGACAGAAAACTGTTTCCGATGATCAGGTTGAACTGTGCCGCCATCCCCGGGGAATTGCTTGAATCCGAGCTCTTCGGGTATGAGAAGGGTGCCTTTACCGGCGCCAAGAACACCGGGAAGAAGGGTAAATTCGAACTGGCCGACAAAGGAACCCTGTTTCTCGACGAGATCGGCGATCTGCCGCTTGATATGCAGCCTAAACTGCTCCGGGTCCTGGAAGAGAAGGAGTTTGAGCGCCTCGGCGGAAACCGGGTGCTGCGCTCCGACTTCAGGCTGATCGCGGCCAGTAACCAGGATCTCGATGTGAAGATCAAGGAGAGAGCGTTCAGAACCGATCTCTTCTACCGGCTCAATGTCATGCATGTGCATATTCCACCGCTGCGGGAACGCAGTGAAGACATCTCGATGATAGCCGCCCACCTGATCAAAAAAATCACCGAGGAAACCAGGCAGCAGGAACTCTCCCTGACTTACGGTGCCGAGCAACTATTGTTGCGTCACTCCTGGCCCGGCAATGTCAGGGAACTGAACAATGTGATTGAAAGGACTGTTGCCACCTGTGAAGGGGACCAGATTACCCCCGCAGACCTGCCTTTTTACCTGCACAAGAGCAGTGCCGACCCCGCCGTCATTCAGCGTTCGCTGCTCAAGGAGGTGGTGGCCAAAGCCGAGAAGGCGGCCATCCTGGATGCTTTGAAAATGACTGGCTACAACAAGAAGAGTGCCGCCAGCCTGCTTGGCATTCACCGGACGCTGCTCTACAAGAAGATCAAAAAGTACCGGATATCACTCAGCCCGGAATAACCAGAGGATCCCGAGAAGAACCTCTGCAGCCACCCGTCAGGATAGTTGCAGCCCCATCTTTTCTGGATTGAAGATTCTGCTGTCCATCAGTGTGGGCGGCTCATCGATCACCGGTGCAAAACCCATCTGGTCCAGGATGTCTTTTTGCAGATCGATGCCAGGCGCGATTTCGGCAAGCACCATACCCTTTTCCGTCAGTCGGAAGACGCAGCGTTCGGTGATGTAGATGGCCGTCTGGCCGCGTTTGATGGAGTATTTGCCGCTGAAGGTGACATGCTCCACCTCGCCGTCGACAAACTTGGTGGACTTCCCTTCCTGAACCACGGCGGCCTTGCCGTCTTTGATCTGAAAATCGAGGCCCCCGGCAGTGAAGGTGCCGACGAACACGACTGTCTTGGCGTTCTGGCTGATATTGATAAAGCCTCCGGCTCCGGCCAGCCTGGGACCGAATTTGGAGACATTGACATTGCCGAACTGGTCGGCCTGGGCCATGCCCAGAAAAGTGATATCCAGTCCGCCGCCGTCATAATAGTCGAATTGGTAGGGCTGATCGATCAGAGCATCGGTGTTGATGGCGGCACCGAAACTGAGACCACCCACCGGAATTCCGCCGATGACGCCGGGCTCGGCGGTCAAGACGATGCGATCAAGGACCTGTTCCTCGTTCACCACATTGGAGACACCCTCCGGCATGCCGATCCCGAGGTTGACGATATTACCTTCCCTGAGCTCGAATGAAGCCCGGCGGGCGATGATCTTGCGGGCGTCCATTTCCATGGGCGGGATCGACTCGACGGGGATCCTGATCTCGCAACTGTAGGACGGGTTGTACTGTTCCCCAAAGGTCTGCCAGTGGTTTTCCGGATCGGCGACCACCACGTAATCGACGAAAATTCCCGG
>CBFCWR010000251.1:0-4961 GCA_965601575.1 uncultured Desulfofustis sp.
TGATTGCACCGTACTGGCCGATTAAAGACTTAGCTGATTTTGTGCTCGTAATTGTCAATGAATCCTGGTTTAAACGCGCCCTTAAAAAGCGGTCAAAACCTAAACATTTGAGGTTGTGAAGTCAAGCAGGATCGGGGCCTGGAACCCGAGCGTGAGGAAAAATCTTGAACTATTGATCCATTTCAACAATAGTGGTTTGATTTCGACTTATCTCTACCATAACGCAGCCATTCCAACTTGAGGGAATCATGCTCTCTGCAGACCTGTTGTTCGATCTCACCCGCTTCTCACATGCGGGGCTATTCAGTGATGACCAACCTGTCTGGTCGGCCCTGCAAAACCTCACGCACTACATGAATGATTTCAAATATCAGGCCAATTTGTGGCATATCACGGAAGGAGGAGTCCCTGCCGCAAAACACCTGGTGCTTCACCAGGGTCGCCTGATCGACGCAGATCACTGTCACATCGAATATGGTGACACACTGCGCGGCGGATTGGTTATCAGCCGTGATGGAGCTCTGCTCGAGGGCGCTTCGCTGATAATGGCGGGTGCCGTAATCTTGGGCAGCAGGATCGCCATCGGCAAAGGTGTCCTCGTAGAAGGCGGTGCCACTATCAAGGCCCCTGCCATCATTGGCAACCATACCGAAGTGCGTCAGGGCGCCTACCTCAGGGGCTATTGTCTGATCGGCGACCGCTGCGTAGTTGGCCATACCACCGAAGTGAAGCATTCGATTTTTCTTGACGATGCCAAAGCCGGCCATTTTGCCTATCTCGGTGATTCCATCATTGGCAACGACGCCAACCTGGGCGCCGGCACCAAGTGTGCGAATCTGAGATTTATCCCCGGCAATGTCCAGGTCAACTATGAAGGAGAGTTGTGTTCCACCGGTATGCGCAAATTCGGCGCCATCATAGGGGACAAGACCCAGACCGGCTGCAACTCGGTAACCAGCCCGGGAACCGTAATCGCCAGGGGCTGTTTTCTGATGCCCAACACCACGGCCCCATCGGGGTTTCTTTCTGATAGAAAAATTGGTTAATCGCCGTCCACACAAAGCAAAATAATTTCCAGGGAGTTACAATGACCACCATTAAAAGCGATGACTTCATCACCTCAGTTGCCGATAGTCTGCAGTTCATCAGCTACTACCATCCCATCGATTTTGTTCAGGCCATGCATAGAGCTTACCTGAACGAGAAGAGTAAAGCCGCCAAGGATGCCATTGGCCAGATACTGATTAATTCGCGCATGTGTGCGCTGGGCAAGCGTCCCATCTGCCAGGACACCGGGATTGTCACCGCTTTTGTCAAAGTCGGGATGAACTGCCGTTTCGATTCCGACAAGACCATTCAGGAGATGATCGATGCGGGTGTTGAACTGGCCTATGCGAACCCCGACAATCCGCTGCGCAAGTCCATCGTCGGCCCACCTGCCGGAGATCGGATAAACACCAGAACCAACGGACCAGCCGTGGTGCACACCGAGCTGGTAGCTGGAGATTCGGTGGAGATCAACATAGCCGCCAAGGGTGGAGGTTCGGAAAACAAGAGTAAAATGGCCATGCTTACTCCGGCCGACTCGATAGTTGACTGGGTGAAACAGACGGTTCCCCTCATGGGAGCCGGTTGGTGTCCTCCGGGGATACTGGGGATCGGGCTTGGCGGAACCATTGACAAAGCCATGTGTCTGGCCAAGGAATCGCTGATGGATCCGGTGGACATCCATGAACTTCAGGAAAGAGGACCGGAAAATCATCTCGAGGAACTTCGACTGGAAATCTATGAGGCGGTCAACAGCCTCGGTATCGGCGCCCAGGGACTCGGCGGTCTGACCACCGTGCTCGATGTCAAAATCCGTGATTTCCCGACCCACGCGGCCTCCCTTCCGGTGGCCATGATACCCAATTGCGCCGCCACCAGGCATATCCATTTTACCCTCGACGGCAGTGGCCCGGCCGAATTGGCGCCTCCTGACATCAGCAACTGGCCGGAGCTTTCCTTCGACACGGGGGAAAACATAAAAAAGGTGTCGCTCGATTCCATCACCAAGGAAGAAATCGGTTCCTGGAAAGCCGGCGAGACGCTGTTGATAAGCGGTAAGATCCTTACCGGCAGAGATGCCGCACACAGAAGGATTCAACAGCTGTTTGCAGAAGGTAAACCGCTGCCCGACGGGGTCGATTTCAATGGCAGGTTCATTTATTACGTCGGTCCGGTCGATCCGGTTGGTGACGAGGTAGTTGGTCCCGCCGGTCCCACCACCTCCACCAGAATGGATAAATACTCAGACATGATGCTCAGTAAAACCGGGCTTTTTGGAATGATCGGCAAGGCAGAACGTGGTGATATGACCATCGAGCTGATCAGGAATCACGGAGCCGTCTATCTGATGGCGGTGGGTGGAGCGGCCTACCTTGTTTCCAAAGCCATCAAGGGATCGCGTGTCGTCGCCTTTGAAGACCTCGGTATGGAGGCGATTTATGAATTTGAGATCGAAGATATGCCCGTCACCGTGGCGGTTGACAGCAACGGTGAATCGGTACACAAAACCGGCCCGACTTTCTGGCAGAAGGAGATACTCGCAGCGGCGACCTGAGATCAACCCACAGCCTCAATAGAAAAGCCGGTGTCCTTTGACACCGGCTTTTCTATTTGGTTGTCGATCTTTCTGGCTTTATGCTGGTCTCTCCTGATGAACTCGGTTTATTTGACGGTGCAGGTCATGTCCTGACCGCAGCACATGGGAGATTTGATCTTGCCGTGACCGTTCGGGCACTTGGAAATCTGAACTTCATTGCCGTCGTCAAGCTTCAGGCTGTCGTCAACAAGCGGTGCGTCGCATTTTGCACAGGTCGCATTCACTCCCATACCACATTTTGAACATTCATAAGTTGCCATTCCGCTCTCCTTTTCATGTCAATCCTGGTTACTATTTCTGCCTGGCAGACAGGCATCGGTCTTCTGAATCCACCATAGGTTTCAACCATCAGAAGTCAAGATGTGAGCTGCTGCCGGCTCATGATTTCTTTTTTCTGAACATGGAGTTGACCAAAAATTCAAGATCCGCTCCCTGCAAATCCCAGCTCAGACGGTCACCGGGATTGGCCCGTTCCACCTCCCTGCCTTCAGAATCCCGCATCTGCTCAAGGATGAACCGGTCGACCTCAAGACCGGGACCCATATACTCAATCTCCTCACCCTTATGGCAGACATTGCGCAGTTCCACCTCCAGGCCTTTACTACCGGTTCCCCTTACCACTGCCACAGGCACATATGCCTGCTCGAAACGAGACGAGTCATAGATCATATCCTCAGGTCCGGGCTGCTGCCGGGCAAAATTCAGACTCATCCCCCTGGTGCCGGTCTTCTCGATCTCGTCGAGAAACATGGGCGGCAGCTCAATGTCAGACGGGTTGTGCCACAACTCCGGATCCAACCCACCCAGGTAGTCCAGTGCTGCACGATATACCCGCACCACTCCGCCCACATAGAAAATGGACTTCATCCTGCCCTCGATCTTCAGCGAGTCGACACCGGTGGCGACAAGTTCAGGGAGGCTTTCGAGCAGGCAGAGATCCTTGGCGTTGAAGATGTAAGTGCCGCGCTCGTCTTCGTATACCGGGAAATATTCGCCGGGCCTTTTTTCCTCCATCAGGGCGTAATTGTACCTGCACGGGTGGGCGCATTCCCCCCGATTGGCATCCCTGCCGGTCATATAATTGGACAACATGCATCTGCCCGAATAGGAAATACACAGGGCCCCATGGGTAAACACCTCGATTTCCGCCGGCACCCGTTCTCTGATCTCGCCGATTTCTTTGAACGTGAGTTCCCTGGCCAGATTCAAACGGGTCGCACCCTGCTGGATCCAGAATGAAGCGGATCGGCTGTTGGTGACGTTGGCCTGGGTCGACAGATGGATCGGCAGACGGGGCACTGTAGTGCTCGCCAATTGCATAATACCGGGATCGGAGACGATCAGCGCATCGACACCCGCCTCGGCAAGAGAGAGCAGATAGGTTTCGAGCCCGTCGAAATCATCGTTGTGGGCGATAATATTGACCGTGACATACACCTTGACGTTGCGCTGATGAGCGAAGTCGACGGCCCGGACCATCTCCTGGTGGTCAAAATTGGACGCCTTGGCACGCAGCCCATACTTCTTGCCGCTCAGATACACCGCGTCGGCGCCATAATGGATGGCGGTAACCAGCTTTTCGAAACTGCCGGCCGGAGCGAGCAGTTCAGGCAGCGCCGGAGCAGACGAATTCATTGCTTGTATTTCCCACCTGGAGGTTTATCATCTTACTGCTTAACCATTATGAATAAAGGGCTAAGCTTATCGATCAATCTACAATAACGGCGAATACCCCTTTGGCAAGCACTTCAATGAAACAGATCGGTATGGCCATGAGCGGCGGGGTCGATTCCACCGCTTCCGCCCTGCTCCTTTCTGAACATTACACAGTCCATGGGTTTCTTATGGACATCGGTCAACCTCGTTTTGCCGAGCAAGCGGAACAGGTGGAGACCATCTCCGGCCGTCTTGGCATCGATCTGACGATTGTCGACCTGAAGGCTCGTTTTCAAGAGATCGTCCTCGACTACTTCATCGACAGCTACAAAAATGGCAAAACCCCAAACCCCTGCATGATCTGCAACCGGGAAATTAAATGCGGTCTTTTTCTTGAGCACATACTCTCCACCGGCCTGGACGCCATGGCCACCGGACACTATGTACAGTGCCGCGAAACAGATGGCTACCCTGCCCTCTTCCAGGGAGTCGATCCCCGCAAGGACCAATCCTATTTTCTGGCCCGATTGGCCGTGGAACAGCTGGGAAGATTGCGCTTTCCCCTCGGCTCCATGCATAAGGAGCAAACCTATGAGTTCATGGATGCGCACGGGTATAGTGATTTCAGAGGTAAGGAAAGCCAGGATGTCTGTTTTCTCAA
>CBFCWR010000252.1:0-4912 GCA_965601575.1 uncultured Desulfofustis sp.
GCGGAGGCATAAGCGGGCTGACGGCAGCTCTGGAAGCCGCCGAAGTCGGAAATGATGTTTTTCTGATCGACAAAAACCCCTCTTTCGGTGGACGTGTCGCCCAGTTGAACGAGTATTTCCCAAAAATGTGTCCGCCCAGCTGCGGACTGGAAATCAACTACAAGCGGATTAAGAATAACCGCAAAATCCGCACCTACACCATGGCCAGCGTGAGTTCGGTGAGCGGCGGTCCCGGCAACTATGAGGTGAGCGTCGAGGTTGCGCCGCGCTATGTGAATAGTAATTGCACTGCCTGCGGTGATTGCGCTGCCGCATGTCCGGACGAAATCGACAACGAGTTCAATTTCGGCATGGACAAGTGCAAGGCCGCCTATCTGCCTCACGAGATGGCTTTTCCTCGACGGTATGTGATCGCCAAGAATGCACTTTCTGCCGAGGGCGCCGAGGCGGTCAAGGCGTCCTGCAAATACGACGCGGTCGATCTGGACATGAAACCGGAGACCATGACTCTAAATGTCAGTTCCATCATCTGGGCCACCGGCTGGCAGCCCTATGCTCCCGAGAATATGGATGCCCTCAATTTTACCAAGTCCGACGCCATCATCACCAACATGATGCTCGAGCGTATGGCCGCACCCAACGGGCCCACCGGCGGCAAAATTGTAATACCGGGGTCCGACAAGGAGATCGAGTCCATCGGCTTTGTGCAATGTGCCGGTTCGCGTGACGAAACTCAACTCGAATACTGCTCTCACATCTGCTGTACCGCTACTTTCAAACAGATGAACTACATAAGGGAACAGTATCCCGAGGCTAAAATTTACGTCTTCTATATTGACCTTAGAACCCCTGGAAAGTATGAACAATTCCGTGAAAAGCTGATGGCTGATGAAAATGCCCAGTTCATCAAAGGCAAAGTCGCTGACATCGAGGTTGAAAGCGACGGGGTTACCGTGATTGCCGAAGATGCCGTCTCCGGTGGAAAAGTACAGCAGAAGGTAGACCTGGCGGTTCTTGCCACCGGCATGCAGCCCAGTATAGCGGAAGGCGGTGCGCCTGCCGGCGTGAATCTGGATAATAACGGATTCGTACTGTCCGACTACGCCAACGGCATTATCGGCGCCGGCTGCGCCAAGAAGGCATCCGACGTCGTGACCACCACTCAATCATCCACTGCCGCTGCCCTTAAGGCAATTCAGGTTTCCAGGAGGTAATGAACAATGGATAAAAAATATTGCGCTTATTTGTGTTCTGGTTGCGGCATCGGCGACGCGCTCGATATGGACGCTCTGGCCGAAGTGGTAACCGGCGAAATGTCCATGGACTGTAAAACCGCAGACTGCCTTTGCGGTGCCGATGGACGCGCCCTGATCGACGCCGACGTTGCCGAAGGTGTTAACACGGTGGTTGTCGGCGCCTGTTCTCCGCGCGTCATGAAGAACGAATTCGATTTTGGCGACGACACCATTACGCTTCGGGCCAATCTGCGTGAGCAGGTGGTCTGGGCCGAAGTGAAACCAGCAGAAGGTGAAGAACCCCATGCCGAGGCTGCCGAATTTCTGAATGAAACCGCAGCCGACTACATGCGTATGGCCTGCACCCAGGCCCAGAAAACCGTGCCGCCAGAGCCGCACAAGTTGGAGAATCTGAGCAGGAAGATCCTGGTCATGGGTGGCGGTATCACCGGTCTTACTGCTGCCAAGGAAGCTGCAGCTGCCGGCTATGAGGTGACCCTGATCGAGAAGGAAGATAAACTGGGTGGTAAAGCCAACGACTGGAGACAATCATTCCCGACTAAATCGCCCTGGACCGATCTTGAAGACAATCCGGTTGCGGCGATGATCGCAGAGGTGGAGGGTGACTCTAAAATCACCATTAAGACCGGCACCGAGGTCGCGCGCATTGCCGGAGGGCCCGGCGCTTTCAGGGTAACCATGAAAGCTGCCGGCACCGAGACCGAGTGGGACGCCCCGGCCAAGGTCACCGGTGAAGAGCGCGAGTTGATTGAAAAAGGCGAAATGGAAAACCCCAACGCCAGCCTGAAGGATTATATGGAGGCTGATCCCAACGCTGAGATCCATGGCGCGGTGGTGGTTGCCACCGGTTGGGTTCCTGCCGATGTGTCCGAGTACGAGCATCTCGGCTATGGGGCCATCAAGAACGTGGTGACCAATGTCGAATTCGAGAAACTGGCCAAGGAAGGCAAGGTTCCCGCCAATGTCGCTTTCGTTCAGAGCCCTGGAGGCAAAGACCATGATATGGACTTTCCCTACTGCAACTCGGTCACCTCGATGGTGGCCCTGAAACAGGCCCAGTATGTCTGCGAAGACAATGAAGACGGCAAGGCTTATCTGCTCTACCAGCACATGCGTACGCCTGGAAGCCAGGAACTGTACTACAAGGCTGCCCAGCAGAGCGACGGCATCTTCATGACCAAAGCGGCGGTGACCAAAGTTGAAGAGAATGGCGATAAACTCAAGGTGACCGCGGAAAATACTTTGCTCGGCGAAGACCTCGATCTCGATGTCGACATGGTTGTCCTGGCCGCTGGTATGGTGCCGACTACCAAGGAAGAAGACATCGTCAATCTGGCCTATCGCCAGGGACCGGCATTTATCGATCTGGATCTGTTCGACGGTTATGCCGATTCTCATTTCATCTGTTTCCCTTACGAAACCAGAAGAACCGGTGTGTACACCTGTGGTGGGGTGCGCAAGGCCGAAACCATCGATGAGGCCATCGATGATGCCACCGGTGCTGCCTTAAAGGCGATCCAGTGTCTCGAATCCACCGACCGCGGGGTTTCGGTTCACCCCCGCTCCGGTGACAAGACCTGGCCCGATTTTTTCATGCAGCGCTGCACCCAGTGTAAACGGTGTACTGAGGAATGTCCGTTTGGCGCCCTCGATGATGACGAGAAAGGAACGCCGCTGCCCAATAACACCAGATGCCGCCGCTGCGGTACCTGCATGGGCTCCTGCCCCGAGCGAATCATTGGTTTCACCGACTACAACATCGATTTGATCGGCTCTATGATCAAATCGGTGGAAGTACCTGAAGAGGACGACGATCGTCTGCGGGTGGTTGTCTTCGTCTGTGAGAACGACGCTTACCCGGCGCTCGACATGGCCGGTATGAGAGGCAACGGTGTCAATCACATGGTCCGCTTTATCCCGGTTCGTTGTCTCGGATCCGTGAACATGGCCTGGATCCGTGACGCCCTGTCGGCAGGTATGGACGGCGCCATGCTGCTCGGCTGTACCTACGGAGACGACTACCAGTGCCATTTTGTAAAAGGCTCGGAAATCGCCAACAAACGTATGGAAAATATTGGCGAGACACTTTCTACCCTCGGACTCGAGTCGGAACGCTGCGCTACGGAACAGGTAGCTATCACCGACTATGACAAGATCCCGCAGATCTTGAACGATTTCGTAGAAGAAATCGTCGAGATGGGACCGAATCCGTTTAAAGGCTTCTAACCTGTGTGGTATCTTGCCGGGCTGCACAGCTGTGCAGCCCGGCATTGGATTCAGGACACCTCAGGTGAATATTGTTAAGTTAGCAGGAGGCAAAAGATGAACGTTCAACCTGATCTAGATTTTATTAAACATTTAAAGGGGGCCGGTGGCGATGCTTTGAAAAAGTGTTACCAGTGCGCCACCTGTTCCGTGCGGTGCCCATTGTCATCGGACGACAATCCCTTTCCGCGCAAGGAGATGATCTGGTCCTCCTGGGGTATGAAAGACAAACTGGTGGCTGACCCGGACGTCTACCTGTGTCACAATTGCGGCGACTGCACTACCTACTGCCCGCGCGGGGCCAAGCCTTCCGAGGTTCTGGGTGCAATCCGGTCCTACGCCTACACCATGTATGGCTGGCCTGCCGGCCTGGCGAAACTTGCCACTTCCGCCAAGAACCTGCCGATCCTGATTGGCATTCCGGTGGTGGTTATTTTCATCATGTGGCTGATATCCGGAGGCATGCACATCCCTTCCAGAGAGGAATTCGGCACCTATGGCTACCAGCATTTCTTTGGTCACTGGGAGTTCAAATGGTATGCAAAGAACATATTTTTCATTGTTCTGATAATGGTCAGTTCGCTGGCGATTGCCGGGTTTTCACTTTACAAAGGGCTGACCAATATGTGGAAGACCATGTCAGAAAACGCTGACATCGGCTCCGCCTACAGACCTTCGGTTATCCAGTTTGTGAGTCAGTTCCTCTGGCCTTCGCTGGTTGAAATCGTCAAGCATAACCGTTTCAAGGAGTGCACCACCAACACCGACAGGGTTCGTGGTCATCTTCCGCTCATGCTCGCTTTTATTGGGCTGGCGATCGTCACCACCTACTCATTGGTGAAAAATGATATCGTCGGCTTATTCTGGCCTGCCGCCCACGGCCCGATGTACTTCTTTGATCCGTTCAAGATTCTGGCCAATGTTTCTGCCATTGCCCTGCTCTTCGGTATATACGTGCTCTGGGTCAGCAGGACAAAAACAGAGGAGGCGGGTGAGAGCAGCAGGACGTTCTATGACTGGTTCCTGATCTGGCAGATTGCCGCTGTCGGCGTCACCGGCCTTGGTGCAGAGGTATTGCGCTGGCTCGGTCTCCCGGCAGTTGGCTATATCGTCTACTTCTGCCACCTGGTGTCGGTAATGATGCTTTTTCTCTATCTGCCCTACACCAAATTCGCCCATATTGCCTACCGCACCGCGGCGATGTCCTTTGAGAAGTATCGGGACAGCTCATTCGGCAAACCTGCCGTTGAGTCATAAATCCTGAAAAAACTGTTTCATTTAAAAAGGCCGGCCCTTCGGGGTCGGCCTTTTTTTTCAGTACAAAACAGACAAGATCATCACCGAAGGGACAGATTAAAATCTGTCCCCACACGTGGTCCCCACACGTGGTC
>CBFCWR010000253.1:0-4867 GCA_965601575.1 uncultured Desulfofustis sp.
TCCAGGTCAGGAATCGATTACAGTCATGTTAGATTTCTGTAAGCATTTTAACTGTTCAGACCACTCGCCGCAGAGGCTGCGGTGCATTTTCACTGTCGTCGTTCGCATTGTGATTTTCGTGCCGGTTACGCGTCTCGTCATCGATCCGGAACACACCGACTTCCTGTTGCAGTGTAGAAGCATGCCCCGCCAGTTGCCTGACGATTGCTTCAAGTTCAGTGCTTTGTTCGGCCGTCATATCAGCAACTTCGTTTACACCGCTGACGGCACCGACAACCTTTTCGGTGTTGTCCGATTGATCTCGGGTCGTCTCATCAATTCGATCGATCATGCTGCGAACCGTTTCCATGTTCTCGTTGATATGCTTACTGCCGGCCGCCTGTTCTTCAGTACTGCCTTTAACGCGACCCGCCAGGCTCTTGAGTGATTCCGAGAACTCGGCCGTCTGGGTAATTCCGGTCGACAGCTGTTTCACGGCGCTGGCAATCTGCGACAACATCCCGGTCACCTTGCCAACGCTGTCGGTAATATTCCGGCTGCCGGTTGTCTGCTCATGGGTAAACTTCTCGATCGCCTGGACCTGTTCGCGCGAATCCTCGGTACTTTCCCTGATCTTTTCCAGCGCCGCTTCGGCCTTAAGCGAGCGTTCAACTTCCTCATCCGCCCGTTGACGACCGACCTTCATCACCTCAACGGCTTCTTCGGAGTCAGCTTTCAACTTATGTATGATCCGGGAAATTTCCTTGGTTGAAGCCGCCGTACGTTCGGCCAGGTCGCGAATCTCATCGGCGACAACGGCGAAACCCTTGCCCCGTTCACCAGCCTGGGCGGCAATGATGGTCGCGTTCAACGCCAGCAAGCTGGTCTGGTCAGCAACCTCGTCGATAACCGTCAGGATCGTTGCGACTTCCTGTGATGATGCCCCCAGTTCAACAATGACCTTCTCGGCATCGGCCACCTTTTCACTCAATTCACGAATACCGGTAACCGAGTCCTGCACAGCCAGTCGACCTTCGTCTACATCCTGCAGCGCTGTTTCGGCCAGGCGCCCGCAATTAACGGCATTCTCCTCGATCGAACTGATATTGCTGTCCATCTGCTGAATTGAGCAGGCGGTCGATTCGGTCAGACCTGACAGGGTTTGGACATTGACGTCGATCTGGTTGCTGGCAGCCGACATTTCAGCAGCCGAGGAGGAGACCTGTTCGACAATACCGAACATGTGATCCATCTGCTCGGCGATCTCCTGGATGGTCGCGCTCAGTTCAAGCGTTGCCGACGTTGCCTGGCGGCTCGAATCGACCAGGGTCGATGTACTTTCAGCGATGCCGTTAATGTCGTTCGAAATGCCGCGGAGGGCTTCCTGGGAGCTGTTCAGCGCTTCCGATTGGGTGATAGACCCGTTCTTGACATCTTCGGTCGAACTTTTCATCTGGTCGGTGGCGCGCTTGAGCGCGTGCGACACACCGAGAATCTTGCCTACCGACTCCCGTTGCCGTTTGAGAAATCGATTGAAGTTATAAGCCAGTTGACCGACTTCATCACCGGAGCAAATAGCCAGCTCCCGGGTCAGGTCACCGCCGCCGTCGGCTATTTCCTTCAAGTTTGTGACGACTTCCTTGATCGGCCGTACCACCGAGCGGGTCATGACCATGCCACCGATGATCAGCACGGAAATTACGAAGGCCGGCGCCAACAGGTTGAGAAACTGCATGGTACCGAGAGCCCCGGCCATCGCCTGGCGCTTTTCGACAACCTCGGCGGCGACGGCATCAAGTTCTGACTGCTGGGCCATTATCGACTCCTGCAAGCTGTTGCGTATGCCGGTCAACGCCAGGGAGATGTCCTGGCTCAAATCCTTCAACTCGCCGTTCAGAATACCCATGACCTGTTGATGAGCCGCCAGGCTCTGGTTCTCAATCGCCAGAACGTTATCGATGTCAACGACGATCGACTTGATCGCAGTCGGAAAGTTATCGCGATAGAACTTCCGGACCTGGTCCCACTTACCGAAAAGCATCAGGTTGTAAAGTTTGTCGGATGCCTCGTATAGCTTCTCGTTGGTTGTAAAGGCTCGTTCCATATTCTCTTTCAACGCAGGGAACTCAGCCGACAACTCCTCATACATCTCACTTGAGCGAAAATCTGCAACCGGCGTATCTTCCAATTCCTCGTAAAGAAGTTCACCCATCGAACTGCGAATAAAGATGGTATTCGTCAATTTCAGGTTCCAGGAGACCAGCTCGCGTTTCAATCCGTCAAGGCGCTGCGCCAGGCCTGAGTGGCTCGGCAGCCAGACCTCCTGCATTAAAAAACCGGCTTCAATCAGTTCTGTATGTTTATCATTCAGGTCAGAGATTATCTCTTCAAGAATCGGACTGTGAGCAATCATTTCGTCGGCCACCGGGCTCTGCAGAAAATCCCCGAGCGGATCACCGGTCTGTTGGTCAAACGTCCGGATCTGCTGACTGTTGCTGACGACATCATCGACCATACCGCGGATAATGATATTGAGATCGGCCTGGGTCCTGGTGATATTGCTGAGCCACTCACTCATCTGCGATGAATCTTTCTGCAGATTGGCAGAACGCTCAAACACTTCACTGACCCCGGCGTTGGCTGAGGAGATCTGTCGGGTTGTCCATATCGAAGACATCGCCATGACCAGAACCAGAGCGATAACGATTCCGGAGCCGATCATCAGCCGTAAACTGATCGTCAGGTGTCGACCGGTATCGAAATTCTGGCCGGCTCTGCTCAATGGTTCGTCGGACCGGTGGAAGGGGGCCAGGGCAAAAGCAAGAAGTTTAGAAAACATGGGGCATTCCTCCGTTAGTGACCTACTTTTACAGCGAATCGTAGTTGCCCCCTCCATATGCAGCGTCCGGGATATTATCAGTAATCTCAATTTTTATGTGTTAGTAGTTCGTGAGTTTTTTATGAGCAAAAAATCCGCAAGATGTTAATTTAAAAGGGTTTTTGTTAAATAAAACTGCACTGCTGGTCATTTCGCCTGAAAAAACTGCTGCCAACGCAAAAAACCGCCCCCCCCGGGTTTGAAGCCCATATAAATAATTAATAAAAACCTAATCTCCATTTAATGATCGACCCCGAAAATTCCGAGCATGAAAACTAAAGTCGACTTGCACGTCCATTCACGTTATTCCAATAAGCCTAGCTACTGGGCCCTGCGCAAATTCCGCTGCCCGGAGAGTTTCACTTCGCCGCAGTTCATCTACGAGACCTGCAAGAAGATCGGCATGGACTATGTCACCATCACCGATCACAACTGCATCCGGGGAGCGCTGGAAATTGCGCATCATCCCGACACCTTTATCAGCTCGGAGCTGACTGCCTATTTCCCTGAAGATGGCTGCAAGGTGCACGTTGTTGCCCTCGATATCGATAAGGAGACCTTCGCCGATCTCAACCAGGCGCGGAAGAATATTTACGAGCTCTCGCACTATCTCAACAAGAACCGGATCGCCCACTTCCTCGCCCATCCGCTTTATATCCAGAATGACCGGTTGAGCGTCGACCATATCGAAAAAATACTTTTACTGTTCAACCACTTCGAGGTCATTAACGGCAATCGAGCCCGGCGCTTCAACCAGTTCACCACTGATCTGCTCTACTCTCTGAATGCGACCCAGATTGCCGATCTCGTCGATAAGCATCGGATCGACCCGATCGGCGAGACACCCTGGGCGAAGGCCTTCTGCGGCGGGTCGGATGACCACAGCGGGCTGTTTATCGGCCGGGCCTGGACCCAGAGCCAGAAGTACTGCGGCAGCAAGGATGCCTTTATCGATGCCTTTCGCGAGGGGGAAACAACTGCCGAGGGTGAACATGGCGATCCGTTGACCCTGGCGCACAGCCTCTATGGCATCGGCTACGGTTTCTACCAGAGCAAGCAGAAAGAAAAGAGTAAAAACGGCAAAGCCGATACTCCCTACGTCAACCTCCTGCTTAAAAGCTATTTTGATCCGGACAAGAAGCCGCTCAGCCTGAGCGAGAAAATCAAGTTGTTCCTGCGGCAAAAAACCCCGGAGCTTTTCAGATCCGGTGATGAAAAGGCATTTGAGCAATTACTCGACCGCGAAGCGATGCAACTTATCAGCAACCGTGAGTTTCTCTCGTCCCTTCAAGGCACCGATCGCAATCGTCGCATTTTTGAGGTCTCCAGCTACCTGGCCAACCGGATGCTCTATCTCTACACCCTGAAGA
Source organism: uncultured Desulfofustis sp. (assembly GCA_965601575.1). Lineage (GTDB taxonomy): Bacteria > Desulfobacterota > Desulfobulbia > Desulfobulbales > Desulfocapsaceae > JABDQA01. The sequence continues at coordinate 4,228 of CBFCWR010000253.1, forward strand.
TGGCCAAAATGCCGTTCAGGAACGGCTTTTTGTCGATGATGAATGACCTGAGCAGCATTGCCCTGGTGCATCTGCTGGTTTCGCCCTACTACATGGCCTTTAACCACATGCACCGCGACAAAGGATTGATGCAGGCGCTCGATGAGTCGTTCAAGGTCAGCAATAACCGGAAGAAAAAAGAAAAAATTGCCCTGTTTACCGATACCCTCGACGACATCAATGGTGTCGCCATAACCATCCGCCGCCTGGTCAAAACAGCCCGGGAGCGCGGCATCGACCTGACCGTTATTACTTCGGATGACAAGGAAACCGGTTATCGGGACGGAGTTATGCACTTCAAATCCCTTGGTCAGATCAGTTTGCCCGAGTATCCGGAACTGCAGTTGAACTTCCCCCCGATCCTTAATATCCTCGACTACGTCGAGCGGGAAGGGTTCAACCGGATTCATGTCAGCACGCCCGGAACTATCGGCTCTCTCGGTCTGGCTATCGGCAAACTTTTTCGCCTGCCGGTCGACGGCACTTACCATACCGACATTCCACATTACGTCCGCGACCTGACCGATGACGACTTCCTTGAGAAAGCCGCCTGGAACTTCATGATCTGGTTCTACGGGCAGATGAACGAAGTGATGGTTCC
>CBFCWR010000254.1:0-4860 GCA_965601575.1 uncultured Desulfofustis sp.
GAAATAATGGAGTGGAGCGAATTCATCGTCTACATCTGGCTTTGGCCGGTAACGATACAACTGCTGATTCCCCTCGCCCTATCCTGTCTTGGCTTGACCGTAATGGTAGTGAGACGGGGGAAATCAAATCTGCTGGCAGGAGAAGCACAGCCCATCGAAAAAACGGCCGCCTGACCAGCAAAACCTATAGGGTCCCCAAAAAATCACCTACCCGTAGCTGTCTGCGGGGGATCTGTTGCGTCTTCCCCCGCAGACCTGCAATCTACCAATATTGCATGGCGTCCTTGAACAGGGCGGCCAACTCTTTGTCACCTGCCGGTCGGGGGGATAGTTTCGTCACCCGGTGCTGGGGCAGAGTGCCCTCTACCAGCTTGGGAATATCTGCTTCACTGAAGCCCACATCTTTGAGCCCATTGGGGATCTTGAATCGCTTGAAGTAACCGATCATCGTATCTGCCAGCAGTTCCCCGGCTTCAGATTCCTTGACCTTGTCGGTATCGGCGCCCAGTGCCTTGGCGGCTTCCATATGCCTGGCGGGGTTGGCGGGACCGGTGAACCTGAATACTGCCGGGGCATTCAGGGCGACTGAGATACCATGGGGAATGATCGGGTGGTCGGAGACATAATCGGGGGCAATATACTCCTTGACCATCCCGGATACCGGGTACGACATACCGTGGGGCAGGGTGACTCCGGCATTGCCGAACCCGACGCCTGCAAAGGCCGCTGCCAGGGCCATCATGCCGCGGGCTTCCTCATTTTCGGGCTGCTCGTAGGCAACCGAGAAATATTTCGCCATGATTTCCATCGCTTTTATGGCCCACATGTCGCTGATCGGGTTGGAGCCTTGATAGGCAGGGCGGTGAATTGGGCGCTCTGGTCTTGGCCGGCTGGTATACTCGATTGCCGTATACGATTCCACTGCATGGGTAAGGATGTCCAGTGCGGTGGAGGCGGTGATCATCGGCGGCATGGAAACGGTATTAAGTGGGTCGACGAGGCCAAGTGTCGGCTTGAGTTGCCGGGAAGCGATCCCGGTCTTGGCGTGCATTTCCTCGAGGTCGAAAATGGCGACACCGGTAGTTTCACTGCCGGTCCCGGCGGTGGTTGGGATGGCGAACAACGGTTTGGTGGGACCAGGCACCGGGGCGCCCTTGCCGATCGGGGCGTTGACATAATGGAGAAAGTCATCGGCGGGATAGGTTGCATAAAGGTTTGCAGCTTTGGCGGTATCAATTACCGATCCGCCGCCCAGGGCAACAAAGGAATCCACCTGGTGCCGCACCGCGACGTCGATGGCATCCTTGAATGAGGCGTCGGTGGGTTCAACTCGTACCTGATCGTAGACGATATAGTCGATCCCCTCCTTCTCCAGGGACTCTATCACCATGTCTTTCATGGGCAATTTGGCGATGTTGGGATCGGTTAAAAACATGGTCTTCCTGGCGCCGAGATCTTTGAGATCCATACCTATTTCTGCAGTGATGCCTCGGCCAAAACGAATGTTTGAGGCGGCCATTTCAAAGCCTATTTCATGTTCCACAGCATACCTCCCTGGGTGGTAGGGCTAAAGTTTGGAAATCAAGGGGACACAATACTTAATTATGAAATCATGGATTCACACTATCGTAGTGAAGAATCATAATTAAGTATTGTGTCCCCTTGATTCGTATCCAAGTGCCGGATGGGATGTTAGAAAGCGCTTACTCTCTCTATAAGATATAAAGTTACCCAGCGGCAATAGCAGAGTTGTAATCATTGAAAATTTTATTATTATTCTGACAATTTCAGCCGTTCCGTATGACCATCCATCCAGGGAGCAGACCATGAACTTTTTGTACCGCAGTGCTCTGATCGTGTTGATGCTGATCTTTTCTGCAACCTGTGTAGTTGCAGATGAATATGATGATACCAGACAGTTATTCGTAAATGCGGGCCTCGGTGATTGGTTCGAAAAAGCCTATGGCTACGCCTTGTTTCCGACCATTGGCAAAGGCGGGTTCTTTGTGGGGGGTGCCTATGGCGAAGGACGCGTCTATGAGCAGGGACGGCATGTGGGCTACTCCAGTATGATTCAGGCGAGTATCGGTTTTCAGATGGGAGGCACTGGCTTCAGTCAAGTGATTTTCTTCGAAGATCAACGGGCCTTTGCCGAATTCGTCAGTGGCAGTTTCGAGTTCGAGGCCGAAGCCCAGGCCACGGTTTTGACCGCGGCCGCTGGCGCCTCGGCTTCCACCGGCGGCAGTTCAGCAGTGGCCAGCGGCACCAAGAACGATGTCGCCATCTCCGGGGCAGGCTACAGCGGCGGTATGGCCACGTTTACGATCACCAAGGGCGGACTCATGTACGAGGCCTCGATCGGCGGCCAGAAATTCAGCTTCAAAAGACAGTGATCCACGCATCAATCTGACGCGTTGGGAGACCAGACCTGCGTCTACGAAAAAGCGCAGCCTATCTGGAAGGACGGGCAGGTCAGTCCGTGAAATGGGAGGCGATTTCTTTGGCAAAGAGCTGTGCCCTCTCAATCTCCTCCTGGTTGTTGGAAAATTCGCCGCGCTGGTCCACGCCTCTGATCAGCAGTTCCCCACCGTAGCGGACATCGATTGCGTCATAAAATGACTTGGCTACCAGAATCGAACCGTCAAACAGCTTTTTCCCATGGGTTGCGGCAGTACAGATCAAATACCCACGGCGATGTTCCCCTTTCCTGATGGGAAGTTTAAGTAGATATTTTCTGGACCAGCGACACTGAATCCGGTCGATGAATCCTTTCAACTGGGCGCTGAGTCCATAGAAGTAGGTGGGGGAGACCATAAAGAGCAGATCAGCGCCATCGATCTTTTCATAGAGGTCGACCATTCTGTCTTTGACGATGCATTCCCCGGTTTTATCGCACCCTCCGCAGGCAATACAGGGAGAAATATCCTCTTTTGCCAGACGGATATATTCCGCCTCTGCTCCGAGCGTGGCTATGAGTTGGTCGACAACGGTCACCGCTGCCGATTCACTGTTGCCTTTTCTGCGTGGGCTTCCGAGAAACACCAGAATCTTCATCGGTACCTCAATGGATAGGAGTGGGGCGAATGTTCACAAGTCAGTTTACTCAACTCCAGGAGGGATAATTCCGAAATCGGCTCGTCCCTCATAAAAGAATATCATAACGAAAAAAAATCTTGCCTTTGCAGATTCGGATATTATTATTTCGAGGCCTCGCACGCAGGTGGATCAAAAAGTACTTTACTGGCTCCTGTCGAGGAGCTTTTACATATGGGGTCTGCAGTTCTCTGCAGGCCCCTTTTTTTATGAAAATTGCCTTTTTGCTGAACCTCAGCGTTGCGTATGAAAATTTTATCCTCGCAATATCATATCTCTATGCCTGCGGTAAAATTTCCCCAGGAGCCTTGATTGTGAGCAAAAATCCTATTTTCCCCAAATATCTTCAAGATGTACTGAACAGCCTGGCCAGTCCCAGTCTGCTCTGGGTTGAGGTCTTGGCGTAGGCAGAGCTCAAATGGGCTTTGACCGTCCGTTCTGTGATATCGAGTCGCTGCGCCACTTCACTATTCTGCAGACCTTCAGCAACAAGAGCGGCAACCTGAAATTCTCTTTTTGACAGCTTATCCAGCACTGCCGGGCGGTGTGTCTCCCCGCCCTCAGTCTTATTGATGCCTGCAGAGGTGGTTTGAATCATGTGCTGCATCAATGAGGAGCCGGTCCAGATCAATCCCGAGCCCACCGCTTGAACGGCAAGATTGAGCCGGGGGTGGGCGATGTACGAGTTGGCATAGCCGACGCAGCCGAGCCGCAGGCAGGAGATCCCTTCTTCATTGTTCGGTCGGTCTGACAGAACGAACACCTTGTTACCCTGCTTGACAGATATCATATCGGTTATCTGCTGCTCGTTTATCATGGTCCGGTGCAGCAGTGTGATATCGATAGAGTTGCTCTTCATGATGCGATAGGCAGTTTCCAGCGACGTTGCCTCGAAAACACTGTTCTGAGATCCAAGACCGCCGGACCATCGTTTAAGAATATTTTCATTTTTACTGCAGAGAAGGATCTTCATATCTATCGTTCACGCAGGGCAGTTTGTTTCGCTTTCAAAATGGGCTTTAAAAGATAAGAGAGAATCGTCTTTTTGCCTGTGAGAATATCCACCGTGGCAACCATTCCTGGAATAATAGGCATTTTGCCTTCTTTACCCATAAGGTAGTTCTGATTGGTTCTGACCCGCACCTGATAGTAGGCATTACCTTTTTCATCGATTACGGAATCGGCGCTGATGTATTCAAGCTGGGCATCGAGTCCACCGTAAATCGTGAAGTCGTAGGCGGTAAATTTTACCATCGCCTCCTGCTCCGGTCTGAGAAAGGCGATGTCCGACGGTTTTATTTGAGCCTCCACCAGAAGTGTGTCTTCCAACGGTACGATCTCGATCAGATCCATACCGGGCTGGATTACCCCGCCGACGGTGTTGACCAGCACCTGTTTTACCGTGCCGTAGACCGGAGAGCGTATGGAGGTTCGCTCCAGACGGTCGGCGAGGGCGACTGAAGTGGCTGAAATCGCATCGAGTTCGGCCTGTACTTCGTTGAGTTCTTTTTTTGCATTGTTGGAAAACTGCAGCTGTTCTTCCTTGATCTCTTTCAACGCTTCCTGCAATTGCGATCTGACCCTTGGGATGGCCAGCTTGGTGCCGGCGATGTCGCCGAGCATAATGGATGCCTCACGCTGAAGCCTCAGCAGCTCAACTTCGGAAACAGCTCCCTCACCAACAAGCGGCTCGGTGAGTTCGATCTCTCTCTTCAACAATTGGTAGGTGCGGGTCACCTCGGTGAGTTTCTCCTCGAGTTCGGCAAG